>JAZUJG010000139.1:0-3498 GCA_045642645.1 Acutalibacteraceae bacterium
CCGACCTGCTTGCCGTTGTAATTTGAAATAGCACAATACTGCGAGCCGTTGCGCGCCGCGCGGTATTCGTTTGTGGTGCCGTCTTTATTGGAAATCCTGCCGGTGATAACATACTTTTTTGATTTGAGGATTTCGTTATCATCCTGCTTATAATCGCCTTTGATGCGTTCTTTATTGATGCCCTCCGCTACGCCGTCTGCGGCGGCATCGTAAAAACTCTTGTTGGCGTTCTTTTCCTCCTCGGAAAGCTCGACGCTTGCAGTACCTATAACCTCGCCGTTTTCGTCGGTAACTTCTACGATTGCGGTGAAATCGTAAGCAGGAGCTTCGGTATTGGCTTTGCCGCCCTCGGGGAGAGTGTTTTCGGCGGTAATTTTGTTGCGCTGGATGCTCAACTCACACCCTGTTAATGAAACGAGGCACACAACGATGATTAAAGATATTGCTGCAATTGCTGATTTTTTCATTATATCACCTTTCGGTAAAATTATTTACGGATATTATAACACAAAAGTAAAATATATGTGTAAATTAAATGTTAACGCTCAATCATTTCCGCAAGAGTTTTTGCGGTTTTGAGCATAAAGCGGGCGCAATCCTCAAGGCAGCATTCCGGAAGTTTTTTAAGTATGGCATCGGCTTCGAGAGTGAGCTGACCTTTATAATTGATTTCCCTGAGGGCATCGGCTATTGCCTGCCAATCCATAGAGAACATAAACGGCGGGAAGTGGGTATCGTTTTTGCCGTCATTGTCGTGCACATGAAGGCAGGTAAGCCTTTCGCCGCCGAGCGCACGAATCATATTCGGGGCATTATCGCCCACAAGCCCGCAATGCCCTAAATCAAGACAGGCGGTGAAATACTCGGGGTCAAGTGCATCGACATACACGGGGAAATCCTCGGCGGTACTGCAGACATTGGGGACTATTTTGCCGCTCTCCTTATCCCTGCCCCACATATTTTCAAGTGCGATTTTCGTACCGAACTCCTTTGCGACGGGCAAAAGCTCGTTGTACATTTCAATATTCTTTTCAAGCTGATTTTCCTTGAATGCAACGGGGTGAACGACAATTGCCCTTATCCCCATTATACCAGCAATTTCTATGGCGCGCTTTACACGCGGAAAAGTCTTTTTATTGTATTCATCATCGCCGTCACGCAAGGTGGCGAACGGCGCGTGCGCCTGATTGAAATATTTGCCGTTTTCTTCGGCAATCTTTTTGAGTTCAAGCGCGTGCGCCTCATATTTCGGGGTATTGAGAACGTAGTCGTCGTTATGCATCGCGAACATTGAATAATCAAGCGCATCGTAACCGACCTTGCAGAGCAGGTCAACGCCCTTTTCTTCGCCGAGCCGGGCGGCAATAACATCGGTTTGTGTAGAAATAATCATTTACTGACATCCTTTCGGTTTTTATCTGCCGTTACCGCACGGCGTACACAGGCAAAGGCGGCATCTTCGCCGCACTCGGCAAGAATACGCAGCCAGCTTTCTATTAAATCGGAGGTTTCGGGAGCTATAACACGCCTGCCCTTTGCTCTTAAAAAGTACTCAATGGAAGCGCTGTCTGTATATTTATTGCCATTGTAAATTTTACTTGCCGCTACTCTGTCGCAAAACATTTCGGCAACATACTTAACGGGCATAGGCACAGGCTCGACCTTTTTGGTGGCAGGGTTGTAATCTGTCCAATACTCAAAATGGTGTTTATTTCTGCCCTTGTGGTGCATCCACGCAAGTGAATACCCCTTATCCACACGCTCGCCCTCGTTGGGACTGCGAGTGCCGGTATAATACCTCGCACCCGGTATAAACTCGGTGGGCGTGTATTTTGACAAATCGTGCCGTATACCCTGCCATAGTATTCCCGCCTTCTTGCAATGCTTTATCACTGCGTGGCGGTGACGCGTTATTGTTTTGAAATGACCTATGGGATCACTCATAAAATCACCTTTTTTTATAAACTTCAACACCGAAATGAACGGTTGTGGTAAGTGTGGCTTTTGAAAGCAGGCGCTCACTGTCCTGCGCGGAGGTTTTGTAATAATACGGTGTCATTGTAAACAACGAAAAAACATCCTCACTGCAAGGTAGTGTAATTGTATATTTAAGTTCCTTGAAATCAACAAGCTCAAACAAAGCCTCATCACGCTGTTCCGGTTTATTTTTATACGGCTCACCGTACAGAACGCATTTCAAGTCCCACAGATGTTCTTCAAGCGGAACGGCTTTTATAAGCACGCCGTCACTTTTGAGCACGCGGCTGAATTCGGTGTAGGCGCACGGGGCGAAAATATTGACGACGGCATCAGCACAAAAATCGGCACAGGGAAGCGTAAATGCGCTTGCCACACACAATGATGTATTTTTGAGGCGCTTGGAAGCAAGCTTCAAAGCATCTTTACTTATATCTATGCCGAGTGTAACCGCGTTATTTACGCACTCAAAGCGTTCGGTATAATAGCCCTCGCCACAGCCCACATCAATTATATGCGCACCCTCGGAGGTATTTGCCGCAACAGCATCAACAACAGCATCGCGAAGCGGTGCGTAGTAGCCTTTATCGAGAAAATCACGGCGCGAGCGGACCATCAGCTTATCGTCACCGTGGCGCTTTTGTGAGGAAGCCTGCGACATAAGAAGATTTACATACCCCTCCTTAGCGATATCGAAGCTATGCCCCGAATTGCAGGAATATGTATGTTCATTTTTAATTAACTCCCCTTTACAGACGGGGCATATTAAAAAACTCATAATTCACCAAAAAAACAACCCTGTTTGTCGGGTTGTTTTAAATCAGCAGAAAGCCGCCGCAGGCAGCTTTCATTTTTCATCGATAAGCAATTTTTTAAGCTCGCTCATAAATGTGTTTATATCCTTAAACTGACGGTAAACGGATGCAAAGCGAACATACGCGACCTCATCAATATCTTTAAGCTTATCCATAACAAGCTCGCCGATTTTTACGGAAGTAACCTCGCGGTCGGTACCGTTCTGCAACTCGACCTCGATTTCATCTATGGCGTTTTTGATTACCTCAACGGGCACGGGGCGCTTTTCGCAGGCGACCATCATACCCCTGAAAAGCTTTTCGCGGTCGAACACCTGATGGGAGCCGTCTTTTTTAACGACGACTATCGGCATGGTTTCGATAATCTCATAGGTTGTGAAGCGCTTTTCGCAATTTATGCACTCCCTGCGGCGGCGTATGCGCTCACCTTCATCGGTGGGGCGGGAATCTATAACCTTGCTTTCTTCATAACCGCAAAACGGACATTTCATAATCGGCACCTCCGAAAATTGAAATATTTTTAAATGATTATACCATATATAGTGATTTATTGCAAGCATTTTGTCGATATTTGGGGCTTTTATGACGGTTGTTGGCTGCATTTACCATTGAAAAAGCGTTCAATCGGAAATATAGTGGTAATAAAGGAGCGCAGAAAATGAAAGAATTATATAAACAGATGGGCAGCTCGACAAAATTTGCGGCA
>JAZUJG010000140.1:0-6959 GCA_045642645.1 Acutalibacteraceae bacterium
CTTGTCTTCCTAAGACCGCTTGGCCTCCGACTTATGTAGGCGGGTATATTCGCAACATTTTCAAGCCCGAACTCCGCAGGCTTGCGCTGAATGTAGGCGACTACCTTTTCGCTCATCATACCGAAATTGCCGTTTGTGAAGCCGCCGAATGCCTCCTGATTGGCGTAGTTGCCCCATCTGCCTATGCCCTGCCCTATCAAAAGGCTCATACCGACCAGATCAAGCAGATTCAGGAAATTCAGCTTTTCGACCTTGCAGGTGATAAATCCGGCAAAAATTCCGCCGATGATACCGCCGTAAATGGCAAGTCCGCCGTTCCATATCTGAAAAATCTCGGCAACATTCTTACTGTAATATTCCCACTCGAATATTACATAGTATGCGCGTGCGCCGACTATGCCGCCGAACATACCGTAAATGAGCACATCGACCATTTTGCTCAAATCCATTTTCCAGGTGTAAGCGATTCTGCCGCCGTAAAGCGCGGCAAGAATAAAGCCGAAAGCGATTATTACGGCGTACCACTTTATTGAAATAAGCGTACCGCCCGCATAAAACTCGCAGAACACCGATGAAACATCAAACACCTTGCTTATGCCGCCGAATGATACTCTTGCAAAGTCGGCAAACCATTCCATAGGTTACACTCCTTGTTGACGGGCGGCGGTGCAAAGCCCGCCCTGCCCGAAAAATGATAGATTTTACTGCCTCGGCATTATGACCGAAAGCACGGTTTTATCGTCATTGAACGAATTTTTGAGAAGCGCGTTCACATAGCCGATATCAAGCTCCCTGAGTGCCTTGAACTCGGAAAACAGCTCATCGTTTTCAAAGTATGAAACGAGCAGACCGTTGGCGACCGTTTCAATATCGGTGAATGCGCGTACTATTTTGCCGTAGTGCTTTTTGCGCACTATTTCGAAATCGTTTTCATCAACGCCGCTGATTTTCAGCGATTTCATACGCGCTTTTATGCAATCGGCAACCTTTTGCGGATCTGACGATTCGCCCGAAAACGACGTTACGGCATAACCGGGCCCGCGGAAATATTCGGTGCCGAAATTGTTGTTGATAAGCCCGTCTTCAAGCATCTGCTTGTAAAAATCGGACATCTGACCGACGGCGATTTCAAAAATAATGTTCATTGCCGTTTCTTCTTTTACGCTGAATTCATCGGCGGGTTTTTCCTTATAGCCGAACGCGAAAACCGGTGTTACGACCGAAAGCTTTTCTTCAACGTAATGCTTCACAACATCCTCGGGCTCATCCTCAAATGCGCGCTTGACCGTGAACGGCTCATCGCTTTCAAGAAGTCTGTCGGCAACCTCAAGCACCTCGTCAAGCGAAACATTGCCGGTTACGGCGAGCGCCATATTTGAAAGATTGTAGTAAGTGTTGTAGCAGTCAAAGAGCATTTCCGCAGTAATCTGCGCAATGGAGTCCTTTGTGCCGGCTATATCGATTTTTACCGGATGATTGTAATAAATGCCCTCAAGAAGATTGAAGAACGCCTCCCACTCGGGCGAATCCTTATACATATCGATTTCCTGCCCGATTATGCCCTGCTCCTTCTGCACGGTTTCCTCGGTAAAATACGGGTGGCGTACAAAATCAATAAGAATTTCAAAGTTTGCCTTGAAATTGCCGCTGCAATTAAAGAGGTAGCAGGTTCTGTCAAAGCTTGTAAAGGCATTTGCCGAAGCACCCGTTTCGGCGTAACGCTCAAAGGCATCAAGCTCCTCGCTTTCAAAGAGCTTATGCTCAAGGAAATGCGCCGTGCCTGCGGGTATATCGGTAAACTCGTTGCGGTCGCTGCGCTTGTAGCGCGTATCCACCGAGCCGTATTTTGTGCCGAAAAGCGCATAGGCAGAGGTGTATTCGGGCTTGGGGTATACAAACATTTTCAAGCCGGATTTGTGGTCTATTTCGTAATATCCCTCACCGAGTATTTCATTTTCAACATATTTGATGATATTCTCACTCATCGGCTTCACCGCCTTTTTCCGTTCCCGCAAGCATAAACACGGTATCAAGCGTTACCTGCGAAGCGGCTTCGATTATCTGCTCGCGCGTAACGGCGTTGAACTCCTCCGCATACTGCTCGGGATATTTGAAGCTGTCGTTAACCACCTGCGACATAAACCATGCATCGAGCGATTCGGGTGAATCGGTGATGCTTTTGAATGAATCCTCAAGCGACTTTTTGGAATGTTCTATATCTTCATCGGTAAAGTCGCCGTTTTTGACTGCTTCAAGCTGGTCGAGTATGGCTTTTTTCGCCACTTCCTCGTTATAGCTTTCAATACCGCTTGAAACGAACATAACGCCCTTCTGACTTACCATACCCGCCGAGCAGTAATAGCAAAGACTCATCTTTTCGCGCACAACCGTAAACAGCTTTGAATTCGGGCTGCCGCCGAAAAGGTTTATCATAACACGGCGCGCCGCGTAATTGTCGTTGGGCGATGTCATACCGAGCCTGAAGCCCATAACAAGCTTGCCCTGCTTGACATTCTCGGTTTCCTTAACATAGGTTACATCCTCGGCGCTTTCAACGAATAATGTTTCGTTCGATTCGGGGCTGCGTTCTGTTGCGCCGGCGTATTTTTCAATAAGTTCGTTAACGAATTCGCCGCTGCCGCTGCCGCTTACGCATATAAACATCGGGGCTTTTTCAAGCATTTCGCGGTACGCTTCATAAACCGTTTCGGCTGTTGCCGCGTTTATTGCCTGCTTTGTGCCGAATTTATTTATGCCGTAGTTTTCATCCGCAAACATTATTTCCTCGCAGCGTCTGCGGGCGTAAATCTGCTTTTCGGCGGTTTCGGCATCAAGGCGTTCGCAAAGCTGACGCTTTTCACTTTCCACTACCGCACGGTCAAAGCCGCTGCCGGAAATTTTCGGCTTGAATATAAGCTCAAACAAAAGCTCGCAGCAGCCCCGCTGAATGCTTTCGCCGTCAAGGGCGAAGCGGTCATCAATAGAGCCGACCTCGAATTTTATTATCTGGTTTTCACCGGATTTTGATACATCCGCGGATATTTCCGCGCCGTAAAGGACAGCAAGCTCCCTTTCGATATGCGAAATATCGGGATATTTTTCGGATGAACGCGTAAGCACATTCGGCACGAGTGCATAAAGCGAAGCCTTTTCGCAAAGCGGCATTACAAAGCTCACGGAAATCCCGGCGGTTTTGAAGCCGCCCGCAGTAATGCTGCAAAGTGTTACTCCGTTACCGACGGAATTACTTGAAAATGTGTATTTCAATATATCACTTCCGAACACAATATTTGATTTTATCATTCTATCACATTATTGACTGCGTTTCCATATATATTTCAAAAAATTAACATAATTGTAAAAACCGCCGTAAATATTGACAAAACAATATTATTATGGTAATATAACACAGTTAAAAACATTGATTAGGAGAGTTTTTATGTCAGGACATTCCAAATGGAGTACCATTAAGAGAAAAAAGGAAAAAACCGACGGCGCAAGAGCTAAAGTCTTCACCAAAATCGGCAGAGAAATCGCCGTTGCGGTGCGCGAGGGCGGTCCCGACCCCGCAGGTAACTCCAAGCTTAAAGATGTTATTGCAAAAGCAAAAGCCAACAATGTTCCCAACGACAATATCGAAAGAATCATTAAGAAAGCCGCAGGCGAAACCGGCGGCGCCGCTTATGAAGAAATCATTTACGAGGGTTACGGCCCCAACGGTATTGCAGTAGTCGTTAAGGCTCTTACCGACAACCGCAACCGCACCGCAGGCGATGTTCGCCACTATTTCGACAAATTCGGCGGCAATATGGGCACATCCGGCTGCGTTATGTTTATGTTTGACTATTACGGCGTAATAGTTATTGAAAAAGAAGATGTTGATGAAGAAAAGCTTATGGAAGATGCTCTTGAAGCAGGCGCCACTGACCTTCTCACCGACGATGAAGATGTATTCGAAATCCGCACCGAGCCCAACGACCTCGGCGCAGTTACAGGCGACCTCAGCGCAAAGGGCTACAAGTTCGTAAGCAGCGAAACCGCCTACATTCCGCAAACCTACACTCGCCTTGACGACCAGGAAGCCATGAAGAATATGAGCAAAATGCTCGATATGTTCGATGAAAATGACGACATTCAGGGCGTTTGGCACAACTGGGAGAATGAAGATGATTACGAGGGCTGATCGCTCTTGATTTTTCGCTTCATCCATAGTATAATATTAACATCTACTTACGCTCAATTCGGTCATGCGGCGTGTGGGTCCTGTGCGACGGAACGCCGTGAACCATGTCAGGCGGGGAACCGAGCAGCATTAAGCGGGCCGTACTGTGCGCCACAGTCCGCCTGCACGCCGTGTGACCGAGTCGAGCGTAAGTTTTTTTACATCATTTTACGGGAGTTGAAAGTATGTACAGAGCGCTTTACAGAAAATGGAGACCGCAGATATTTTCGGATGTTTACGGTCAGAGCCATATTACCGAAACTCTGTGCAACGAGATTTCATCCGGCCGCCTTTCGCACGCATACCTTTTCACCGGCTCGCGCGGCACAGGCAAAACCACCTGCGCAAAAATACTCGCAAAAGCCGTAAACTGCCTTGATCCGCACAACGGCAATCCCTGCAACGAATGTGCGATTTGCCGCGGAATAGATGACGGCTCAATTCTCGATGTTACCGAAATCGACGCCGCGAGCAACAACGGCGTTGACAATATCCGCGATTTGCGCGACGAGGTAAATTTCACCCCCGCCGCCGCAAAATACAGAGTTTATATAATCGACGAAGTTCATATGCTTTCGCTCGGTGCATTCAACGCGCTGCTTAAAACACTTGAGGAGCCGCCCGAGCACGTGCTTTTCATACTCGCCACCACCGAGGTGCACAAGCTCCCCGCAACCATTCTTTCGCGCTGCCAGCGATTTGATTTCAGGCGTATTCCGCCCGAGGATATCGCGGCAAGGCTCAAGGTGGTTGCCGAAAACGAAAAGCTCACACTCGATGAAGAAGCAGCAATGCTTATTGCGAGAATTTCCGACGGCGCGCTGCGTGATGCGCTTTCAATCCTCGACCAGTGCGGCGGCTACAATGAACCGATTACCACCGCCGTTGTAAGCAAGGCGGCAGGTCTTCTGGGCAGAGATTATCTTTTTGAAATATCCGATGCCGTACTCAATGAAAACGGCAATGAGCTGCTTAATATAATCGACAGGCTGCACTCATCCTCGTGCGATATGGAACGCCTTATGAGCGAGCTTGTGGGGCATTACAGGAATATTATGATGGCGAAAACCGTCAGAGAGCCCGCAAAATTCGTTGTTTGCACACCTGAGGAGCTTGAACGCTACAAAAAATGCGCCGCAGGTATGACTTACGGCTCGATTCTGCACATTATTGAAACTCTCTGCCGCGAATCCGCGCAGTTAAAGTATGTTTCAAATCAGCGCGCACAGACCGAAGCCGTGCTTATAAGGCTCTGCAATCTCGCCCTTTCCGCCGACACCGAGGCACTTGTAAGGCGCATTGACGACCTGCAGGCTGAAATAATGCGGCTGAAAGCCACCGGAGTTACGGTAAAAGCCACACCCGCACAATATGAAGCACCCAAGCCGGCAGAAGTCAAGCCGGCTGCACAGGCAACTGTTGAAGCACCCGAAAAGAAAATTGCCGAGCAGCCTGCTCCGGTCGCCGAGGAAATCCCCGAAGCCGTTGCCGAAGCGGCAGAAATCCCCGATGCACCGCTTGATGAAACCACCCCCGATGAAGCGCCGTTTGGCGATGAGCCGCCGCAGGAGCCGGAATATGCGCCCCTTTTCGGCATTGAGGAGCCTGCCGAGGAGCCTGCACCCGCAGAAATCAGTACAGATCAAGCCGCCGACGAACAGCCGAAAATGACCGCAGTTACACACGAAAGCGCAAAGCGCGTTGACACCGCGGTAGTCACCGAAAGCGACAAAGCCGTACCGTTTGCCGCGTGGGAAAACACGCTCAATCAGCTTTCCAAAATCAACAGACCGTTTTACCCGATGGTTTTGGGCTCAACGGCATACAGGGCGGGCAACACGGTTTTCATAAAGCCGAAAAACACTGCCTTTGCGCAGATGTTCAGCCAGAAAATACACAGTGACTCAATAGCGGAAGCTCTTATGCGCGCTACGGGCGAACAGCTTAAACCCATGCTTTATACCGATGGCAAATCCCCTGCCGCAAATGACGGCGTTAGTCCCGTAGACTCACTGCTTATGAAGCTCGACAAAAACAATATAGATTATTTAATTGAAGAATAATTTTGCAAAAAGGACGGTAGAATAATATGAAAGCAAGAATCCCCAACCAGGGCGGCGGCAATTCGCAGGCTGCTATGATGAAAAAAATTCAGGATATGCAGGCTGAAATGAACCGTATCCAGGAAGAAGTAGAAAACGGCGAATATTCCGCAAGCGCAGGCGGCGGAGCGGTTGAGGTCAAAGTCAACGGCAAGCACGAGGTGCTTGAGGTCAAAATTCAGCCCGATGTTGTGGACCCCGACGATGTTGAAATACTTTCCGATATGATCATTGCCGCCACAAACGAGGCAATTCGCAAGGCAAGCGAAACCATGGAGCAGAGAATGGGCTCCGCCACAAGCGGACTTAATATCCCCGGTCTGGGCGGTCTCGGCTTCTGATATGGCGTACGATGTAGCCGCTCTCGAAAAACTCGTTGAGCAATTCAGAAAAATGCCGTCGGTAGGTAAAAAGACCGCACAGCGCATGGCTTTCCACGTGCTTGATTTAAGCGATGACGAGGCAAAGGAATTTGCCGATGCCATACTCGAGGCACACGAAAAAATACACCGTTGCAGCCTTTGCCACAACCTGACGGAAAATGAGCTTTGCCCGATTTGCGACAGCGCCGTGCGCGACCACGCCACCGTTTGCGTGGTGGAGGACCCGCGCGATGTTATGGCGCTTGAACGCAC
>JAZUJG010000141.1:0-5614 GCA_045642645.1 Acutalibacteraceae bacterium
CGAAGCCGCTATGCCGACCTTTTTGCCGTTGAGATTATTTTTAAGCTGTTTTATGAATTTGTCAAAATCGTTCCAATACTTGCGTTTGAGCGGATATTCGTAATCAAAGAACACGCCGTCGAACTCGTAGTCGTTAACAAGCTTTAAGATACTGTCGGCAAGCCCGCGGTTTTTAAATGCCGCGGAATGTCTTTTTGCCTTGTCATTCATTTGCTCGTTCCAATCGTCAGACTCGCTCTGACTGTCGGGCCCGAGGATATTTATATAGAAATTCACCTTTTTATCTGCGGCGTTTTCTTTAAGAATATTATATGAATTTTCAAGAAGCTCGGTATCAACACTGAGCTCGCCTGTTTCGTCAAAGGTAACGCAGCCGAACAAAATCACATCGGTAACAACATCGAAACGCTCGGGAATAACATTTTCTTCGTTAATTGACGAGGCGACCGCATACGCCGTAACTCTGAAATCGGTGTTTTCGCTATTAACGAGCGACACGCGCAGATTTACGACCTTTACGGGAGTATCGGCAACGATTTTAAGTTTTGAGGTGTTTACGGTATTGAATGCACAGTATCTGTATTTTTCGGCGCCCCGGCGTTCGTATATAAGCTCCTCGCCGTTGAATATTTTAATATTCGACTCGGCAGCTTCGCTGAATTCAAGCTCAACGGTATTTACATCACTTTGTGCAAATTCCGCCGAAAGTCCGTTTGAAGCATCGGCGCTGATTTTCTTTTTAACAAGCACAACGGTACTGCTTGCATAAGGCTTGGGCGTAACCGCAACGCCCCACACGAGTATGGCGGCAATTACTGCGGCTATTAAGATGCAGATATACCTATACATTCTATCATCACCTTTCGTAACATTTTACCACTCGTCAATTTTTTGTCAATATAGTATTTAAAAAACTGTTAAATATTATGATTATTCTTGTAAAAACCGAAGTATTGTTGTATTATTGTTACATCAATATTGAAAAGGTGTATTTATGAACAAACCCGAACTGCTTGCTCCCGCAGGCGATATGAACTGCCTTAACACTGCCGTGCGCTTCGGCGCGGATGCCGTTTATATGGGCGGGCCGATGCTTCAGCTCCGAGCCGAAAAGTCGGCTTTTTCGTTTGAAGCATTAAAGGAAGCCGCCGATATTCTGCACACAAACGGCAGAAAAATGTATGTTACCGTAAACAGTTTTACGAAAAACAGCGAAATAGACGATTTGCGCATATACGCCCGCGAGCTTTACTCGACGGGTGTTGATGCCGTTATTGTTTCCGACCTCGGTGCATTAAAGACAATAAAAAGTGCCGCTCCCGATTTGCAGGTGCACATAAGCACGCAGGCAAACTGCTGCAACTACGCCGCCGCAAACGCGTACTACGAGCTCGGTGCATCGCGCATTGTTATAGCGCGCGAAATGAGCATAAACGAAATTGCCGAGATGCACGCGAAAATTCCCGAAGATTTGGAATTGGAAGCATTCGTGCACGGCGCTATGTGTATGGCATACTCCGGCAGATGCCTTATTTCGTCATATATGAACGGCAGAAGCGGCAACCGCGGCGAATGCACACAGCCCTGCCGTTGGGAATACTACCTTGTGGAGCGCAACCGCCCGAATGAATTTATTGCGGTCGAGGAATACGAAAACCACTCGGCGCTTCTTTCCTCAAACGATATGAAGGCAATAGGCTTTCTCGATAAGCTTACCGAGGCAGGCATAGATTCCTTCAAAATCGAGGGCAGAATGAAAACGGAATTTTACGTTTCGCAGGTGGTTAACGCCTACCGCCACGCCATAGACGGCGATGTGCCGCTGAATGTACTCGAAAATGAACTTAATGCATTCAGCCACCGCCCGTACAACAGCGGCTTTTACTTCGGCGAGCTTATACACAACCACAAAAACGACGGGCTTTACCACTGGGACTGCACCTTTGCAGGCGTTGCGCTCGATGATGCAAAGGACGGCAAGCTGAAAATCGAGCAGCGCAACTTTTTCAAAAAGGGCGATGTGCTTGAAATAGTAACACCCGAAGCAATCGGTCTTTCATTCACGGTTGAGTCCATTGTGAACGAAAGCGGCGAGGAATGCGAAACCGCCTGCCATCCGCAGGAAGTGCTCACGCTCACCTGCCCGCATAACGTTAAAAAGGGCGATATTTTAAGAGCGCGTGTGAAGAATGAGGGAAACGATGAATAAGCCGGAAATTCTCGCGCCCGTAGGCGGCGCAGAGCAGTTAAAGGCAGCGGTAAGGTGCGGCGCGGATGCCGTTTACCTCGGCACATCCGATTTCAATGCGCGCCGCAATGCCGACAATTTCGGTGAGCTTGAACTGAATGATGCCGTAAAATACTGCCATCTGCGCGGCGTAAAGGTGTATGTTACACTTAATACGCTTGTATTTGACCGCGAGCTGCCGGCACTTTACGAAACGGCGAAAAACATAGCCGAAAGCGGTGCCGATGCGGTCATATTGCAGGATTTTGCCGCAATAAATGCAATAAAAGAGATTTGCCCCGAACTGCCGCTGCACGCCTCGACACAGATGGCGGTGCACAACGCAAACGGCGCAAAGCTGCTTGAAGAACTCGGCTTTTCGCGCATTGTACTTGCGCGTGAAATGAGCCTTAACGAAATAAAAGCCGTTCGCAGTGCCGTAAGTGCGGAGCTTGAAGTATTCGTGCACGGTGCGCACTGCATGGCGGCTTCGGGCAACTGCTACCTTTCGGCAATGCTCGGTGAAAGAAGCGGCAACCGCGGACTGTGCGCTCAGGGCTGCCGCCTTGACTGGCACTCGCAGCACGGCAGAAGCTATGCGCTTTCGCTCAAGGATATGTCATATATGGACAGTATCGGCGAGCTGACCGCACTCGGTGTGCAGTCTTATAAGATTGAGGGCAGAATGAAACGCCCCGAATATGTTGCCGCCGCCGTTACGAGCCTGAAAAGCGTTATCGACGGCAAAAGCTATGACCGCGATACGCTGCGCTCGGTATTTTCGCGCAGCGGCTTTACCGACGGCTACCTCAAAGCAAACCGCACGGTAAATATGTTCGGCACACGCGTAAAAGACGATGTTACCGCCGCGGCTGATGTACTTAAAAATCTGACCGCGCTTTATGAAAGTGAAAAGAAAATACTTACCGCTGATTTTACACTTGAAATGAACAGAGGTATCCCCTCCTCGCTCACGGCAAAATGCGCAGGCAAAGCGGTAACGGTTACGGGTGAAATTCCGCTTGTACCGCTGAATGCGCCGCTTTGCCGCGAAACCGCTCTGCGCAATATTTCAAAGCTCGGCGACACACCGTTTATTATGGGCGAATTCGATTTTATGAATCCCGACGGAAAAATGCTGCCGTCTGCCGCGGTAAACGATTTGCGCCGCCGCGCCTGCGCGGAGCTTGAAAATGCGGTTTTATCTTCAAGCCGCGCAATAAACGATGTAAAGCCGCCCGTTTTCGGCAAATACACGCCGGGCACAAGCGGCATACGCGTACGGCTTGCTGAAATTTCTCAGTATTCCGATGAATTAAACGGCGCACAGGCGGTAATAATCAGCGTTGATGAAATACTCAAAAACGAAAAAGCGATTTCAAAAATAAAGCCGAAAATAATCGCGGAGCTGCCCGACCTTGTTTACCCCGCCGCAGAAGCGGAACTTGAAAGCAAACTTAAAAAGCTGAAAGAAATCGGCATCACAGACGGCGCTTCGGGTAATATCGGCGGCATACGGCTTTTGAAAAACTGCGGCTTCGCCGTACACGGACTGCACGGGCTGAATATCACAAACACCGCCGCAGTTTCGCAATATGAAAAGCTCGGGCTTGCCGACATTACGCTTTCGTTTGAGGCTTCGGCAAAATCAATAGCCGCTATGGGCGGCAATATCAGGCGCGGCGCGCTCGTTTACGGCTATCTGCCGCTTATGCTGATGCGCTGCTGCCCGCAAAAAAGTGAAAACGGCTGCAAAAAATGCAGCGGCAGAACATATCTGACAGACAGAAAAGGCGTGAAATTCCCCGTAATCTGCCACGGCAGAGAATACTCGGTGCTGCACAACAGCGTGCCGCTTTATGTGGGCGGCAAGCAATTCCCCGCACTTGATTTTTACACGCTTTATTTTACGGTTGAAACCGCAGAGGAATGCGCAAAAATATATGACCGATTTACACACGGAGCTGATATCGGCACGCCGAAAACGAACGGCGTATATTTCCGTGAGCTTTTATAAAATACCGAGGAAGTGAAAATATGGGCAACAAAACGGCAATAATCATCGGCGCGGGCCCCGCGGGACTTACCGCCGCTTACGAGCTTCTGAAAACCACCGATATTAAGCCGCTTATTATAGAGGCATCCGACAAAATCGGCGGCATTTCGCGCACCGAGGAGCATAACGGCAACCGTATCGATATAGGCGGACACCGCTTTTTCTCAAAAAGCGACGAAGTGAACAGACTGTGGCTTGAGCTTATGAAGCCGCAGGGCAGACCGTCGTTTGACGATATTGCCACCGAAACGCGCAAGGCTCTTGAACCGGGCGGTGCAGACCCCGAAAAAGAGGATGATGTTCTCTTGCTGCGCAACCGCGTTTCAAGAATTTACTACCTCAGAAAATTCTTTGACTACCCTATTTCGCTCAAACCCGAAACATTCATAAATATGGGGCTTGTACGCACGCTGAAGGCAGGCTTCGGCTATGTTTACTCGTGCATTTTCAAGCGCAAAGAGGATTCGCTCGAAAACTTTTATATAAACCGCTTCGGCAAGCCGCTTTATGAGATGTTTTTTGAGGACTACACCGAAAAGGTCTGGGGCGTAAACCCGAAGCACATTTCTGCGGATTGGGGCGCGCAGCGCGTAAAAGGGCTTTCGCTTATAAAAGCACTGCTCAACATAATAACAAAGCCGTTTAAAAAGAACGGCAATGTTGAAACCTCGCTTATAGAGCAGTACCTGTACCCCAAAAAAGGCCCCGGTCAGCTCTGGGAAATGCTCGCCGCGAGAATTACGGATATGGGCGGTGCACTGCTTATGAACAGCACCGTTGACGAAGTGTGCGTAACCGACGGCAGAATTGACAGTATAACCGTCGCCACACCGCAGGGCAGAACGGAATTCAAGGCGGACTGCTACATCTCCACAATGGCAATAAAAGACCTTGTGGGCGCTATGGGCAATGTTCCGCCACGCGAGGTACGCGAAATCGCCGAAAATCTGCCGTACCGCGACTTTATGACGGTCGGTCTTCTTGTAAACAGACTCAAGCTCGAAAACAAAACAAACCACAGAACGCTCGGCAACATTGTGCCCGACTGCTGGATATATATTCAGGAGCGCGATGTGCGCATAGGCAGGCTGCAGATATTCAACAACTGGTCGCCGTATATGGTGAAAGACCCCGAAAACACCGTGTGGATAGGTCTTGAATACTTCTGCAACGAGGGCGACGAATTCTGGAATATGTCGGACAGTATGTTCACCGATATGGCTGTAAGCGAGCTTGAAAAAATCGGTATAATCGACAAAGAGGATGTGCTCGACAGTGTGCGCATAAAGGTGAAAAAAGCCTACCCCGCATACTTCGGCTCTTACGAAAAA
>JAZUJG010000142.1:0-3596 GCA_045642645.1 Acutalibacteraceae bacterium
AGGCATAGATATAGGCACTACCACCACGAGTATGATAGTAAGCATGCTCGGTATGTCCAATACTGCCTCTGCCAATATGGTGCCCGATGTAAATATTACGACAAAGCGCATAATTTATAAAAGCAAGCTTTATTTCACACCGCTTAAAGACAGAACGCTGCTCGACGGCGACGCCATACGCTCAATAATTGAGCAGGAATACGCCGCGGCGGGTATACGCCCCGAGGATGTCGATACGGGTGCGGTCATTATTACGGGTGAATCCTCGCTTAAAGAGAATGCCAAAATCGTTGTTGACTCGCTCAGTATGTTCGCGGGCGAATTCGTGGTAGCCACTGCGGGTCCCGATTTGGAGTCGATACTCGCAGGCAGGGGCTCCGGTGCGGAGGCGTTTTCCAAAAAATACGGCTGCATAGCCGCAAACCTTGATATTGGCGGCGGCACGACGAATATCGCCGTTTTCGACTGCGGCAATCTTGTGGGGCAGACCTGCATTGATGTGGGCGGCAGAATAATGAAATATGACGATGGCGGCAGAATTACCTATGTAAGTAAGCGGCTGAATGACCTCGGCAGCGTAAGAAATATACGTTTCACTGAGGGCGATACCGTTTCCGACAGTGTTCTCGGCGCAATCGGCGAGCTGCTTGCTGATGCGGTACTTGATGCAATTCACCAAAAGCATACCGACCTTACGGCGATTGCCACCACGAGCAGCAGTAAACCCGTTGTGCTGAAAGAGCCCATACAGTTTATATCGTTTTCGGGCGGCGTTGCCGATTGCTTTTACAGTAATGAGCACGATATGCGCCGGTTTAACGATTTGGGTCCGGTTATTGCCGCGGCTCTGCACGAAAAGTGCGAAAGGGAGAGCTTTCAGGTGGTAACTCCCGCCGAAACCATACGCGCTACGGTAGTCGGCGCGGGTACATATATGACGGAGGTCAGCGGTAGCACCATATCGTACTCCGGCGATATTTTCCCGATTAAAAATCTTCCCGTGTTCGTTCCGAGCGCGCAGGCGGAGGATGCTCTCTACGAAAACAATGCGAGCATGCTCACGGACGAGCTTAAATGGTATATGCGGCAAAGCGGGGCAGAGCACATAGGAATATGTGTGCACGGCAAGGAGCGTTTGTCCTATGTTGACGTGCTCAACATGGCGGAAGCCCTGCTCGATGCCGACAGTGAAGTCTTTTCACCCGATGAAACATTTATTATTATCTGCGAAAATGATATGGCAAAGGCACTCGGGCAGGTAATGGGCAGAATTGCCTCGCTTAAACCCGTAAAGCCAAACAGTATAGTCTGCCTTGATAAAATCCGTATTCGCTCCGGCGATTACATTGACATAGGCAGACCGGTAATGGACGGCGTTGCATTACCGGTGGTAGTTAAAACGCTGATTTTCAGTTAGGAGGAGTAACGCGTGCGACTTCAGTCAAAGGTGGGCGGCACCGTGTATCAGTTCGAGTCCGTTAAAGAGGTGCTCGGCCGCGCCAATGAGAAAAAATCGGGCGACGAAATGGCGGGTATAGCCGCCCGTTCCGATGCGGAAAGAATTGCCGCAAAGGATGTTCTTTCCGATATGCTTATTTCCGATATACGCGACAACCCCGTTGTGCCGTACGAAACCGATGAGGTTACGCGCCTTATTCAGGATGCCGTCGACGAGTCCGTTTACAGTAGGATTCGCGGCTGGTCGATAGCGGAATTAAGGGCGTATCTTCTTTCCGAAAAAACCACGCAGACCGAAATTGACTGGCTCAGAAAAGGTCTTACGAGCGAAACCGTTGCCGCGGTAGCAAAGCTGATGTCAAACCTCGATTTGATTTACGCGGCAGATAAAATACGTGTTTTAAGCACCTGCAACACCACTATGGGCGTGCGCGGCACGCTTTCGTCAAGATTGCAGCCGAACCACACACTTGACGGGCTTGACGGCATACGCGCTTCACTTTACGAGGGTTTAAGCTACGGCTGCGGCGATGCGGTCATAGGTCTTAACCCCGTGGGCGATACCGTGGCAAGCACAAAGGTGATACTTGAACTGTTTGACGAGGTCAAAAATACTTTTCAGATTCCAACGCAGATTTGCGTGCTTTCACACATAACCACACAGATTGAAGCGGTTAAGCAGGGCGCGCCCACCGATTTGATTTTCCAGAGTATCGCAGGCTCCGAAAAGGGCAACGAGGCTTTCGGCTTTAACGGCGACACCGTGCGCGAGGCAGTAAGTCTTTTGCAGGCAAAGGGTACCGCCAAGGGCGAAAATCTGCTCTATTTTGAAACGGGGCAGGGCTCCGAGCTTTCGTCCGGCGCAAACTTCGGCGCAGACCAGGTTACAATGGAGGCGCGCTGCTACGGCTTTGCAAAGGCGTTCAATCCGTTTATGGTAAATACCGTTGTAGGCTTTATAGGCCCCGAATACCTTTACGACAGTAAGCAGGTTATCAGAGCAGGTCTTGAGGATCACTTTATGGGTAAATTGAGCGGTATCCCCATGGGCTGCGACTGCTGCTACACAAACCACATGGATGCCGACCAGAACGATATTGAAAATCTTGCGATTCTGCTCGCATCCGCAGGCTGCAACTACATTATCTCCGTTCCGTCGGGCGACGATATTATGCTCAATTACCAGACCAACTCATACCAGGATATTATGGCGGTGCGCCGCGTGCTCGGTCTGCACCCCGTTAAAGAGTTTGAACAGTGGATGGAAAAGATGGGTATTATCGAAAACGGCAAGCCCACCGCGAGAACGGGCGACCCCACCATTTTCTCCGAAAGAAAGGGGGGCGTTCTGTGACACGCGAGGAACTTATAGAGAGAATAACCGCCGAGGTTATGCGCTCGCTCGGTACGGCAGGCACAGCGCCGCAGGCGGCAGTCAAAGAGGAAAAGCCATTTACCCCTCAATCCGTTAAGACAGAATTCCGTGCCGCACCCACCGTAAAAACATATTCATTCGGTGATACGGGCGCATCGGGCGCGGTAAAGGATTTAACACTTGCCGAGTATAAGGATGAAATTCAGCTTGATGCTCCCGAAAATGCGCTTGCACTGCGCGCTATGGAGCGCACCACCACCGCAAGAATAGGCATAGGCCGCAACGGCGAGCGTCTGAGCGCAAAGGCACTTATTTCGCTGCGGGCAGATCACGCCATGGCAAAGGATGCCGTGATGAAAGCGGTCGACGAAAAACTGCTTGCGGATCTTAAACTGCCGATAATTCAGTCGAAATGTACCGATATCGATATGCACCTTACACGCCCCGATCTCGGGCGGCAGCTTTCCGATGAAGCAAAGAATTTTCTTCACACAAGCTGCGAAAAAAATCCGCAGATACAGATATATGTTTCCGACGGACTTTCAAACGCGGCAATCGAAAACAATATTCAGGATGTACTTTCCATACTCAGGGACGGGCTTAAAGCCGACGGCGTAAGGCCCGGCACACCGTTCTTTATGAAATACGGCAGAGTGCCGACTATGGATGCCGTTTCCGAGGAGGTCGGCGCGGAGCTTACCTGCGTGCTTATAGGTGAGCGCCCCGGTCTTGCCGCTTCCGACAGTATGAGCGCATATATCAC
>JAZUJG010000143.1:0-6034 GCA_045642645.1 Acutalibacteraceae bacterium
GTGTTTTTGCAAACTTCATTTCAAGTTTACTTGAACTTCATAAACGGTCATAAATGAATGAAGTTATCTAACGATAAATGAAGTGCCTTCGGCAATGAAGTACTGCGTAACGAAGTTGCGCTTCGCGCAAACGAAAATTCATCACGCGTCAGCGTGTATTTCCTGCGGCTTGATGATATACAACACTTCGTGTTGGTGATATACCGTTCTGCGAAACGGATGATATGCAAGGCTTTGCATTGATTTATCAACCGGAATTTGATATAATAATCCCAACAAATCAGAATTTACGGAGGTAATTCTATGACAAGTGAACAAGTATTTGAATTTATCAAAGAGCAAAAAACAGTTATGATTTCATCTGTTGACGATGACGGTTTTCCCAACACAAAGGCTATGCTTTCGCCACGAAAAATTGACGGCAACGACTTCTATTTTACAACAAATACTTCTTCTATGAGGGTTACACAGTATAACGGAAATGAAAAAGCATGTATTTATTTTTATAAACGCGGACGGTTCAGCTACACGGGGATAATGTTTGTGGGCACAATGCAGGTGCTGACCGAACAAAGCATTAAGGATGATATCTGGCGAACGGGTGATACAATGTTCTATAAGGGCGGCAAAACTGATCCCGATTACTGCGTATTAAAGTTTACGGCATTGAAATGCAGGGCTTATAAAAATCTGAAAACAGTATGGATTGATATATAAGTCCCGGTTTATCAAGCAAACTCGAATGTACTGTTTAGTGGTTTTTACCTTGAAAATGTACTGTTTGGTGGCTCTTTCGCATGAAAAAAGCAAGTCTTTTGACTTGCTTTTTTCAATGATATCCGTTCCTTTCGGAACGGGTGATATACCTTCGGTATGATATCGCACTTCGTGCGATGATATACGCCTGCGGCGTATGAAGGAACGGATATTATTTCATATTTGAGCGAAGCAAAAATATATCATGCTTGCGAAGCAAGTATATCATATCGCGCAGCGATATTTCACTAAAACATACTCATAATTCCACAAGTGGATTCGAACCACCCTCGCGCGAAGCGCGAACATAATCGTTGCAAATATATCATTTAAAGGTCGGAATTATCAGCATCTGCTCATAATTCCGACCTCTTAATTCTTAATTCGTAATTCTCAATCATCAAATATCCCCGTCATATCGGCGGAAGCGAAATCGCCGAGCGGGAGCATTACCTTTTCGCCTGTTTTGCGGCTTTTGTAAACCGCGAGCACAAATTCCACCGCGCGCCTGCCTGCGTACAAATCAACATAGGGGGCGCGTTTTTCTTTTACCGCATTTATAAAATCAAGGTATAGGCTTGTGTGGCCGTTGCCGTAAACATTTTCGGCTTTTTCTTCAATAAATCTACGGTCGCTGTCGGCAGCTTCCTCATCCTTGAATTTCCACACATCAACGGTATTTGCGGCATCGCCGCCGAGGCGCACCGTGCCGTTTTCACCGAATACGCACAGGGTTTCCTCCAAATCGCATACGGCATTTACCGTACCCTCGACCGTGGCGACCGCGCCGTTTCTGAACTGCACAACGGCAACACCGACATCCTCTGCCTCGATATACGGGTGCAGAGCATTTCTCGTTATGCCGTAAACGCTTTCGATTTCGTCGCCCATAAGCCAGCGCAGCAGATCCATACCGTGTATGCACTGATTCATAAGCGTACCGCCGTCACTTTGCCATTTACCGCGCCACGCATCCTGCGAATAGTAGCCGTATTCCCTGCACCAGCGAATATTCACGCTCGCGTGCGAGATTTTGCCGAATCTGCCGCGGTCAATGGCGGTTTTAAGCTCCTGCACGGCAATATTGAATCTGTTCTGGTGGCAAACACCTGCAATCACGCCGCTCTTTTCGACTGCAGCAATAATCGCATCGGCATCCTGCATACTCATCGCCATAGGCTTCTCGGTGAGAAAATTCACACCGTTTTCGGCACAGAATATTTCGATGGCGGCGTGCTCACCGCTGTCGGTAGCAATAGCAGCCATATCCGGCTTTATTTCGGCAAGCATTTTTTTATAATCGTCATAAATGGGGGCGGTCACGCCGAATCTTTCGGCAAGCGCCCTCGCTTTTTCGGGTACAATATCGCACAAAGCGGCAATATCGAGCCCGTTCGCCTGCGCGGCTTTTATATGGCTGGGCGACACTCTGCCGCAGCCTATAAGCACATACTTCATAAATAACACCGGATTTCAGTCAGACTTCTTAATATTTACGCCAAACCATTTTATCTACAACGCCCGTGTAGCTCTGTATGATTTTAACTACCTTTGAAGAAACATTTTCTTCAATATAATCGGGAACGGGAATGCCGTGTGCGCCGTCTGCGGTCATATCCACCGCGGTGGATACCGCCTGCAGAAGCGATTTTTCATCAATACCCGCAAGTATAAAGCAGGCCTTGTCGAGTGCTTCGGGGCGCTCGGTGCTTGTTCTTATGCATACCGCCGGGAACGGCTTGCCGATTGATGTGAAAAAGCTGCTTTCCTCGGGGAGCGTGCCGCTGTCGGAAACAACGGCAAACGCGTTCATCTGCAGCTTGTTATAATCGTGGAAGCCGAGCGGCTCGTGGCGTATCACGCGCTCATCAAGCTTGAAGCCGCTTGCTTCGAGCCTTTTTTTGCTGCGCGGATGGCACGAATAAAGTATGGGCATATCGTACTTTTCAGCCATTTTGTTGATGGCGGTGAAAAGTGAAAGAAAATTCTTTTCGGTGTCGATATTCTCCTCGCGGTGTGCGGAAAGCAGAATGTACTTTTTCGGCTCAAGACCGAGCTTTGTGAGAATATCGGAATTCTCGATATCCGCAAGATTTTCGTGCAGGACCTCTGCCATGGGCGAGCCCGTAACATAGGTACGCTCCTTGGGCAGACCGCACTCGGCAAGGTAGCGGCGCGCGTGCTCGGAGTAAGCCATATTCACATCGCTTATAATATCGACTATGCGGCGGTTTGTTTCTTCGGGCAGGCACTCATCCTTGCAGCGGTTGCCCGCTTCCATGTGGAAAATCGGTATATGCAGCCTTTTTGCCGCTATTGCCGAAAGGCAGGAGTTTGTATCGCCGAGAATAAGCAGCGCATCCGGCTTTATCTGCGCCATAAGCTTATATGAGCAGTTTATAATATTGCCGACGGTGGCGCCGAGGTCGTCGCCCACGGCATCCATATAAACCTCGGGGTCCGCGAGCTTTAAGTCCTTAAAGAAAACGCCGTTGAGGTTGTAGTCGTAATTCTGCCCCGTGTGAGCAAGCACGCAGTCAAAGTACTTTCTGCATTTATTGATTACGGCGGCAAGCCTTATGATTTCGGGGCGCGTACCCACGATTATAAGCAATTTCAGCTTACCGTTATTTTTAAAGCTTACATCGGAATAATCAAGTTTAATATCCATACTTAACTCCTTTTATACCGGCTCACCGAATGTGTCGGGCTTATTCGGGTCAAAGCATTCGTTTGCCCACATAACCGTAACAAGATCCTCGGTATCGGAAAGATTTATGATATTGTGAGTGTAGCCGGGCAGCATGTGGATTGCCTCGATTTTTTCACCGCTGACCTCAAAGCGCAACACTTCATCTGTGCCGATTTTGCGTTCTTCAATAAGTCCGTGACCCGAAACAACTATGAAAAATTCCCATTTGGTGTTGTGCCAGTGCTCGCCCTTTTTAATGCCGGGCTTTGAGATATTCACACTCACCTGACCGCACTTTTCACTTCTTAAAAGCTCTGTGAAGCTGCCGCGCGCATCGGTGTTCATTTTAAGCGGAAAAGCGACCTTTTCCTTCGGCAGATATGAAAGATAGGTGGAATACAGCTTTTTTGCAAAACTGCCCTTGGGTATTTCGGGCATAGTGAGGTTTTGCGGCTGCACCTTAAATGCTTCGAGTAAATCTACGATTTCACCGAGTGCAACATGATGGGTAACAGGTGCGGCGCAGAATTTGCCGTTTTCGCAAAGTACGGTTTCGATTCCGTCAAATTCGCAGTGATGCTCCTTACCCTCAAGCGCATCGAGCATTTCATCAACAAGGTCATCTATATACAGAAGCTCAAGCCGGGTGCTTCTGTTGTTCACGGTTATGGGCAGATCATTTGCAATATTGTTGCAGAATGTGGCAACGGCGCTGTTGTAGTTCGGTCTGCACCACTTACCGAAAAGATTCGGGAAACGGTAAACAAGCACCTTTGCACCCGTTCTTTCGCCGTATGCAAAGAATAAATCCTCGCCGGCTTTTTTGCTTTTGCCGTACTCGCCGTCGGCATACCTGCCCACAAGCGTTGCCTGTATGGAGCTTGAAAGCACCACCGGGCATTTGTTGCCGTATTTTTCGAGTTTTCCGAGCAGCTCCGAAGCAAATCCGAAATTGCCCTTCATAAAATCCTCGGTATTCTGCGGACGGTTTACGCCTGCAAAATTAAATACGAAATCCGCTTTTTCACAGTACCCGTCAAGCAGCTCGTGCGGGGTATCAATATCAAAAAGATAAATATCTTCAATTTTCAGATTCGGGCGCGTTCTGTCTTTATTGTCGCGTATATTTGCGAGAGCGGCGGCGAGGTTTTTGCCCGCAAAACCCGCCGCGCCTGTAATAAGAATATTCATAAATCAACCTCTGCCCATAGCTTTAAGCTCACCGCGGATATATTCAAGGGTGAGAAGCTTTTGCTTTACCTGCTCAACGTTAAGCAGCTCGGTATTGCTTGAATTGAACTCGGTAAGCGCGTTGCGCTCAATATCGCCGTCGGTAAAATACTTGTCGTAATTAAGGTCGCGCTTGTCGCAGGGTACTCTGTAAAAATCGCCCATATCAATGGCGTGCAGGCACTCCTCGTTGGTAAGCAGCGTTTCAAACATCTTTTCGCCGTGGCGTATGCCTATTGTCTTGATTTTGCCGGAGCCGCCGAACAGCTCGCTGACTGCCTGCGCAAGCACGCCTATGGTGCAGGCGGGTGCTTTCTGCACGAGTATATCGCCGGATACGCCGTGCTCGAATGCAAACAGCACAAGGTCAACAGCCTCGTCAAGCGACATAATGAATCTTGTCATCTCGGAGGCGGTAACGGTGATATCCTTACCCTGCTTAATCTGGTCTATCCACAGCGGAATAACGCTGCCGCGGCTGCACATAACATTGCCGTAGCGCGTGCAGCAGATTTTGGTCTTTTCGGGCGAAACGGTGCGGGACTTTGCGACTATGACCTTTTCCATCATGGCCTTTGAAGTACCCATGGCGTTTACGGGGTATGCCGCCTTATCGGTCGAAAGGCAGATAACCGTCTTAACGCCCTCATCAATGGCAGCGGTAAGCACATTGTCCGTGCCTATAACATTGGTCTTGACCGCTTCAAGCGGGAAGAACTCGCAGCTCGGCACCTGCTTGAGAGCTGCCGCGTGGAAAATATAGTCAACACCGTGCATGGCGTTCTTTACCGAAGCAAGATCGCGCACATCGCCTATAAAGAATTTGATTTTATCGCTGACCTCGGGCATTTTAGCCTGAAATTCGTGGCGCATATCGTCCTGCTTTTTTTCATCGCGCGAGAAAACGCGTATTTCACCTATATCCGTTTTAAGAAAACGGTTGAGCACGGCGTTGCCGAAGGAACCCGTACCGCCGGTAATCATTAAGGTTTTACCTTCGAAAAGTGACATTTATTTTCCCTCCGTAGTTTCTTCCTGCTCTTTGGCTTCTTTATACTCCGTGTTCTTAGGTGTGAATGTAGGCACAAGTGCCTTTACCCAATCTATCATTTCGGGCCTCGAAAGGGTATCTACCCTGCCGCGGATTTCATCAAGTTTCTTAAACAGACCCTCGGAGTCAATTTCCATAGGTCTTGCAACATAGATGAGGTTATTCTGAGTTTTCTGTATACCTTCTTCGCTTATAAGCAATTCCTCATAGAGTTTTTCGCCCTCGCGAAGACCGGTGTATTTGATTTCGATATCTTCACCCGGAACATGACCTGAAAGCCTTATGAGGTTTTCTGCAAGCTCGCG
>JAZUJG010000144.1:0-2470 GCA_045642645.1 Acutalibacteraceae bacterium
TGGCTCACAGAACGACATGGCTACGATCCGACTTCGCCGATGCCTACGGTTTTGACCTCGGCTTCGGCAATGAAAAAACGCTTGCCGCAATCATCGGGAAGTACGAAAACCTCGGTCAGTTCGATACCGGCATTTTCGGTACGGATATACTTATACGCACCCTTTGCGAAAACGGCTATACCGAGCTTGCGAAAAAACTCCTCACAAGCAAAAAGGAAAATACATTCTATAATATGATGAGCCACGGCGCCACTACTCTGTGGGAAAATTGGGACGGCTGCGACTCGCACAGCCACCCGATGTTCGGTGCGGCGGTTGAGTATATAGTGAAATACTTCAACGAGAATTAAGAATTAAGAGGTCAGAATTAAGAGTGAAATGCAACTCATAGTTCTGACCTCTTTTTCGGTCGATTTTTAACATATAACAATACATCTGCGGTTTTTAACAAGTTAATAATATGCAAAATCGGCTTGGAAAAAAGATGCAGATGTGCTGTTCTTCACCCCGACGGTGTATATGGATACTCCGAGTGGGTGAAAACAGTGCATCTGCGCTTTTTAACAAGTCGATTTTTATTTGCCTGCTTTTTTGCTGTACTTAGTCTTGTAAATGATTCTCATAAGGTTTGCTTCAATGGGGTTGATTTTCTCAACCTTGCCGTAAAGCTCTGCACCGATAGCGGTCTTGCAGCCCTTATCCATAACAATTTCAACCGCTTCCGCATTGTACTGTGAGTCGGCTACGCAAATTGCGCCGTTATCCTTGATGAGCACGGCATTGTTTTTGCCGAGTGCCTTTGCGACCTTCTTGCTCGTTTTAAGAGTGTCGGCGGGATTGAACACCGCGCACTTTACAACGGGACCGCAAAGCTGTGCGAAGTCGTCAAGCAGGGGGCGCATCTTTTTGCCCTTTCTTGAAGCGGCAACGGCAAATTCATTTTTGGAGTGGAGGATGAAGTTGACATCCTCTCTCTTTTTGTAAATTGCCCAGTGCATATCCGCGCTGTCGGGTATTTCGGGATTGCCGCCGACCCACGCACCGCTCTTGGTGTCGATTATGGCGGCAGCCTTATCCTTTTCGCCCACATAGAAACAGTCGCCTTTTCTTGTTGAGTCGCAGGGAGCAAACTCCTTTGCGGCTTTGTATTTTTCATCGGATGTGAAAACGCCGGTGATATAATCCACAACGCCTGCAAATGACTCTACCGCTTTGCCGGAAACCTCGCCGCAGCGCGCAAGAATAAAGCGCTCGCAGATGTTTTCAAGTTCCTCGGCGACCGTGCGTGCATCGTCATAATCCTTGCCCATGCAAACTGCGCCGTGGTGCGCCATAATTGCAGCCTTTGACGATGAACGCTTGAGTGCGTTTACAACGCCCATCCTGAGTTTGCCTGTGCCGGGCAGACCGTATGCCGCACACGGAACATCCGTGCCGACTATCTCTGCGGATTTGCCGTCAACATTGTTTATATCAAGTCCGAGAGTGCTTACAACGGAAGCATTTTTCTGGTGGGTGTGAATAACGAAGTTAACATCGGGGCGCAGTTCGTAGCACGATGCGTGAATGCCTTTTTCCGATGACGGCTTGATATCGCCCTCATAAGAAAGGTCGCTGATATTTACAAGCACTATCGTTTCGGGGGTGAGGTCTTCATAAGCCATACCGCTGGGGGTAATAACGAACTGCGTGTCGCTTACGCGGCAGCTGATGTTGCCCCAGGTTCTTACGATAAGGCCGCTTGCAAGCAGCTCTTTACCTGCTCTTATAACTAATTCTTTTGCTTCGAGAATATCCATAAAATTCTCTCCTTATTTTAACAGAGCCGCCGGAAACGGCGGCTCGTTTTTGTTTTCGGGTCTGCGCTTTTTTAGTCGGCTTTCATTGCAACGTTCTGGAATACGTTCTCAAATCTGCCGAGAGCCTCGTCGATAAGCTCGGGGGTGTAAGCTGCGCTGGTGTAAAGTCTGGAGCCTGCGAGGGTTACAAGACCTTCTGCCATATAAGCAGCGCCCATATGAGTCATTTCGGCTTTTCTTACGTTGGTCTCGTCGAGAACGTGCGGGATCTGCCACGGCTTCATCCAGTCGATTGCAAAGTGCATTGTGCCGACTGTTTCGAGATGGCAGATAGAGCCCTGGTTGAATGCCACGAA
The DNA here is from genome assembly GCA_045642645.1 of Acutalibacteraceae bacterium. GTDB lineage: Bacteria > Bacillota > Clostridia > Oscillospirales > Acutalibacteraceae > DTU089. The sequence continues at coordinate 2,156 of JAZUJG010000144.1, forward strand.
GGGAAGGTCATATTTCTTAATGAGCTCCTGCAGGCCCTTGGTGAGTCTGTCGCCCATCTGACCTGCAACCTGGCAGGCATTCTGCTTTTCGATTTCCTCGAGTGTGTAGTAACCCGCAACGCAGGAAATGGGTGTAGCAGCCATTGTGCCGCCCATAAATGCCTTGTGGATTTTCTGGTTGCCGTCAAGGCCTGCACCGAGGAATTTCATATATTCTCTCTTGCCGCCGATGCCGCCTGCGCCCGGATAGCCGCCTGCGATAACTTTACCGAATATGGTGAGGTCGGGGGATACGCCGAAGTAGCCCTGTGCGCC
>JAZUJG010000145.1:0-5926 GCA_045642645.1 Acutalibacteraceae bacterium
CGCTTTGCATAGAGAGTTCTGCCCGCACCCAGAAACACACCGAAAAGTGCCACGCCGAGCAGGTCGCCCGCGGTTTTATCTATACCGAAAGCGGTTTCAAGGTAGCTTGAGCACCACTGTGCCATTCCGCATTCGGTGGCGCCGCCGAGGAATATGCCCACAACATAGAAAATGACCGTCTTGTTTCTGAAAAGCCCTGCCGCATCGGATGCGCGTTCGGGCGTGGAAAGCGGCGGAATCGGTGAAAGGTTAAGAAGCAGCGCTGCCGCTATGGGCGCAAACGCGAGTATTACCGCAAGAATCTGCCAGCGTTCAATGCCGAACACTCTCAAAAATGCAGTGGAAACCGCCACAACTACGGGAACTGCCCACGCATAGCAGGAATGCAGCATACTCATCATTTTGCCCGAATCGGGTGACGGAATAGCCGCAACCGTGGGGCTTATGAGCACCTCCGCCAAGCCGCTGCCTGCGGAAAAGATAACGGTGCCGATTGCGAGCCCCGCATAAACAGCTGTCGGCATAAGTGACGGCAAAATCGCAAAAGCGGCAAGGCCGATGCCCATTACAACGGGTGTAATGCGCACGCATTTTGCAAGATTGAACTTGTGGGAAAAGAACGAAAACAGCAAATCGAATATTATCTGTGTGCCGAAATTCACTACCACAAGAAAGCCGAGCAGCGTATATGATATGCCGTAAAGCTCCTTGAACGGCACAAACAGAAGCGGTGAAAGATTTGCCGTAACCGCAGTGGAAGCGCAGGTCAAAAAGCAGGCGTAAGTAGTTCTTTTATATTTTGCCGATGAGGTTTCAGCCATATTCCCCCACCCTTTCAGTTAATATCGGTCTGCGGCTTTTCGCGCATAATTTTCACAAGCACCACGACCGCCGCAACCGCGAGCACTACCTCGGCGCAAAGCTGCGAATACGCAAGTCCGTAAAGCGGGAAAAGCTTATTGAGTATATACAGCGCGGGTATTTCAAGAAGCACCTTGCGCATAATGGCGAATATGAGCGATTCCTTTCCCTTGCCGACCGCCTGAAAAATGCCGACCGCGAGAAAATCGACCGTGAGGAACGGCAGCCCGAGGCAGAAGCCGCGCAAAAACGCGGCGCCGTAACCGACAACGCTTTCGTTATCCATAAACAGACCGATAAGCCCGTCGGCGCAGAAATAATACGCCGCTGATGCCGCAACAATGAAGACCACGCCGATTTTAGATGTAAAGGTTATGCAGTCCTTCATACGCTTGCGGTCGCCGCTGGCATAGTTATAGCCCACAAGCGGCATTATGCCCTGCCCCATACCCATTGAAATGTACATAGGCACCATATTCACCTTGTGGGCTATGCCCATTGCGGCAACGGCATCGGTACCGAAAGAAGATGTAAAATTATTGAGTATGGTGCTGCCCGTAACATTAAGCAGATTCTGAATTGCCGCAGGTATGCCGACCTTGGCTACCTCGGCGATTATCTTTTTATCGAGCGAATAGAGGCGGATATCCACGCTGACAAAGGTTTTGCCTTTTTTAATGCGCAGATAAACAAAGAAATATATGCACGCGCACACATTCGATACAAATGTTGCGAGCCCCGCACCCGCGGCGCCCATACCGAGCCCCCACGGCAAAATGAAAACGGGGTCAAGTATAACATTGAGAATGCAGCCGCCCATTGTGCCTATACCCGCGTGCAGCGATGCACCCTCGGAGCGTATCATATTGGCAAGCACCACATTGAGTATTGAAGGCGCAACGCCCGCAAAAACAGTCCACACCATATAATCAAGCGTGGCATCAAAGGTGGTTTCATCTGCACCGAGAACGTGCAGAAGCCCGTTTCTGAATATTATTGAAAGCAACGAAAACAGTACGGAAAACGCTATGGCACTGTATATGCCGAACACAGACGTTCTGCGCACGGTTTCGTAATCCTTTTTGCCGAGAGAACGGCTCATAAGGCTTGAACAGCCTACGCCGAATAAATTTATGACCGCATTGAACGCGAGTATTACGGGCGCGGTGAGCGTTACCGCCGCACTCTGCACAGGGTCATTCAAGAGCCCCACAAAATATGTATCGGCAAGGTTGTACAGAATCATAACGAGTGATGTTACCACAGTCGGTATTGAAAGCGTGGCAACCGCCCTCGGTATGGGCGTGGTTTCAAAAAGTTGTATTTTATCGTCTTTGGTTTTCAAAATTATCCTCCGTGGCACAAAACAAACCGCCGCATTCAAAATGCGGCAGCAATGTTAAATTCAGGCAACCTCAAGTGTTGCATCGGAAAGCTGGCAGTAGGTGTACTCGCCCTCATCATAAGTGCCGAATGTACCGGTTACGGTGATTTCACTGCCGAGCTCGGGGTAATCATCGGGGTATTTATGCTTGCCGGCAAGCTGAAATTCAATACCCTGCGAGCAGCAGGCTGTGGCGTCGGCAATTATACAGGCAAGGTAAACATTACCGGTAGATTCATCCTCATACACAGAAAATGCGCCGTTCATTTTAACAGTCTTACCCTTGTAGCCGTCGGGCTTATTAAGCATATTGTAGACCTCGGAATACACCATGGTGCTGCTGAGCTGCGTTAAGTCAACATCTATTTTTGCGGCAGCGGTGTCGGTGGTCTTTGGTGTGGTTGCGGTTGTGCCGCAGCCGCCGAGCAGTATAAGCATAGCGGCAATTACAATTAAAAATCTTTTCATTTCTTGATTCCTCCGATTTTACCTGCAACGGTGAAAGCGGCAAATGCCGCGATATCCACCGCAACAATAGTGGAGCCTACGGGCGTGCCCGCAAGCACTGATATGAGTATGCCGAGTGTTGAACAGCACACCGAGAGCACCGCCGAGCAGACGGTAACGGATTTGAAGCTTTTGAACACGCGCATTGCCGAAAGCGCCGGGAATATAACAAGCGCGGAAATAAGCAGTGAACCGACAAGATTCATTGCAAGCACGATTATTACGGCGATTATCACCGCAATAAACAGATTGTAGAGCGAGGCTTTTACGCCCGTTGCCTGCGCAAAGGCTTCATCGAAAGTTACGCAGAAAATCTTGTTGTAGAAGTAGATGAACGCAAACACCACGGCAACCGAAAGCGCCGCGCACACCCACACCTCGGTTACGGAAAGCGTGAGGATTGAGGTTGAGCCGAAAAGCGTTGAACACACATCGCCCGAAAGATTTGACGATTTTGAAAAAATGTTCATAAGCAGGTAGCCAACCGCAAGCGCGCCTACCGAAATCATGGCAACGGAAGCATCGCCTTTTATTTTTGTGTTCTGCCCCGTTCTGAGCAGCAGCACCGCGCACACCACCGTTACGGGCAAAATAAGCACCATATCGTTTGTGATGCCGAGAACGCCCGCCACCGCCATGGCGCCGAACGCCACGTGTGAAAGCCCGTCGCCTATGAACGAAAAGCGTTTAAGCACAAGCGTAACGCCCAGAAGCGATGAACACAGCGAAATGAGAACGCCCACAACAAGAGCATACCTTACGAAAGGATAATCAAAGTAAAGCGTAAGCTTTTCAAGCATTGCCGCCATTATTGTTCGCCTCCGTTCGCAGAAAGTCCCTTATAGACCTCGGTGGAGGTATATTCTTCCGCAGTGCCGAAAAACACATTTTTGCCAATGTGCAGAATGTGGCTCGCGTATTTCAGCGCCGCGCCTATATCGTGGGAAATCATAATTACGGTTATGCCGCTTTTATTGAGATTTTCAATCAAGCCGTACATTTCGGCGGTAACCTTCGGGTCAAGCCCCGAAACGGGCTCGTCGAGCAGCAGTATTTTTTGGGTGGCGCACAAAGCTCTTGCGAGCAGCACCCTTTGCTGCTGACCGCCGGAAAGCTCGCGGTAGCAGCGCTTTGCAAGGTGGGTAATACCCATTTTTTCTATATTTTCGGCGGCAAGGCGCTTTTCCTCTTTACTGTAAAAGGGGCGCGCACCGCACCTGCCCTGAAAGCCGGAAATCACTATTTCGCTCACCGTTGCGGGGAAATCCTTCTGCACAACGGTCTGCTGCGGCAGGTAGCCTATTTCAGTCTGTTTAAGCCCGTCGCCCGTTATAACCTTGCCGGATACGGGCTGCTGCAAGCCGAGCAGCGTTTTCATAAGCGTGGATTTACCCGAGCCGTTTTCGCCCACCACGCAAAGATAATCACCGCTGTTGACCTCAAAATTCAAATTGTGCAATATTTCTTTGCCGTCGTAACCGAGGCAGAGATTTTCACACACGAGCTGTGCCAAAGAAATTCACCTCAATTCAAAGCCTGCTTTAATACGGCAAGATTACTTTCGGCAATACCGAGGTAGGTTGTGCCGTTTTCAACATCGGCAGCAGTAACCGACTGCATGGAATCAAGCGCAAGCACCGCAGCCGTTTTATTTGCGGTGGATGCAACTACCGTTTCGGCAAGCCGGTGGTCTGTGCCCTCAAGCGCCATAACGCAGTTCAAGCCGAGCTCATCGACCTTGGAAGCAAGGAACGCAACAGTCTCGAAGCTTGCTTCGCTTTCGGCGGAGCAGCCCGCAAATGCCGCAAAATATGCAATGCCGTAATCATCGGTCATATACCTGAACGGGAAACGGTCGCCGAAAACAAGTGTTTTCACCTTTGCGCCGCTCACCGCTTTTTCATATTCGCCGTCAAGCGCGTTAAGGCTTGCAATATAGCTTTGCGCGTTTGCGGAATACTTGCTTTCGTTGGCGGAATCGAGCTTAACAAGGGCTTCTTTGATTGCATCTGCAAGCACTGCCGCATTTTTGAGCGAAAGCCAGATATGCTCATCATATTCGGGCTCGCCCTCGCCGCTTTCTTCCTCCGCCTCCATACCCTCAACGGTTTCCTCGGTTTTGGCATTTTCGCCGAGCACATCAAGAAGATTTATTATAACCGTATCGGGATTGGCTTTTTCTTTAAGGGCATCGTCTACCCATTCATCAGACTCGCCGCCGACGTATATGAACATATCGCACGCGGAAATTTTAATAATATCATCGGCTGTGGGCTGAAAGCTGTGTAAATCCACGCCCGTGTCAAGCAGCATTGTAACATCCGCATCCGCATCACCGAGTATATTCTTCACCCAGTCATATATCGGAAAGACGGTGGTTACTATTGTGAGCTTATCGGTTTTTTTGGTTACGGGCGTGTTCTGAGTGCAGCCCGCAAGCATTAAAACAATTATTGATACGGCAAGGATTGCCGAAAGTGTTTTTTTCATACTGACCTCCGAAATAAATTAAAAATACGGTTGTGATAAAACGCATTTTAATTCAGAAGCATTTCCTTTTGCGCGAAAAGCGAGAATGTGCGGTGTGTGTTCACCGCCGCGCCGTTAAATCCGATACGGGTAAAAAGTGCAGGCAGCACCGAAAGAGAGCCGATAACCGCACCGCCGAAGATGCGCAAAATATTTCCGCAGGCATAAATAAACCCGCAAACAGAGCAATTATCGCCGGCGCAGTTGTGGTTAGCCTCGGCGGCAATAAAGAACGCCGAAAGCAGCACGGCAGCGCCGAAAAGCAGCGCAACAAGTATTGCGGCAATCCGCTTTTTACGTGCCATACCACTCACCCCGAATTTCGTAAATACTTATAGATAATATATTATAACAAAATGAATGCGGGATGTCAATTCGAGTTTTCAGTTTTCAGATTTCAGTTTTCAGAATGCGGAAATTCAGGTGAATTTTAATTAAGAATTAAGAGTTAAGAATTATGATTTTTCGGTTATTCATTGCGAAAAAAAGAATGAACGGAAATTTCCATTCGGTTTTACAAAGCGTAAAATGGATTTGATCGGTACAGGCGGCACTCCCGCGCCGCCCGGTTTGCCCGCAATCTGCGATTTCGGGCAAAAGTTAAAGCCACGCTGTTTTTTACAAACGGCGTGACTTTTGTTTATA
>JAZUJG010000146.1:0-4924 GCA_045642645.1 Acutalibacteraceae bacterium
AATCTGCGCTCTATAAGCACTATGAAAGTAAAGAGGATATCTGGAACGCAACTATTGCAAGAGTGGAGGAGTATTATAATTCCCGTTTCGGCTCGGCAGACAATATGCCTGCAATACCGGGGAGTACCGCTGAGCTGAAAACGCTTGTAATGAATATGCTGAATTTCACCGTGCACGTTGAAAAAATCATACTCACCCGTAAAATTCTTTTGACAGAGCAGTTTCGCGATGACCGCATACGCTCATTGGCAACCAAGCATTTTAATACCGGACTTGAACTGCTTTTTACAAAGATATTTGAGGGAATGATGCATAACGGCACACTCGAAAATGACGATGCCGCCATGCTTGCATTCGCATTTACCGCGCCCATATCATCGCTTGTGCTGCTTTGCGACCGCGAGCCCGACAAAGAGCCGGAGATCATGCAAAAAATCGAAGCTTTTACAGAGTATTTTATATGGATGCACGAAAGAAAAAAATGATAGAAACCGAAAGATTGATTATAACCGAATTTACACCGGATATGGCACAGGTGGTTCAGGAAAATTCGCTGGATGAGGATAATAAAAGATTTGTTCCCGATGAGGTGTGGGAAACGGCAGAGGAAGCAGAGAAAACCTTGCGTTTTCTTATTTCACGGTACTGCTCTTTTGACGGGCCGCTTGTGTATCCCGTTATCGTCAAGGCGACAAATGCCAATATCGGCTATGTTCAGTTGTGCCCCATTGGTGACGGCAAATGGGAAATAGGTTACCACATTGCAAAGAAATATACCGGCAGAGGCTATGCGGCCGAGGCTGTAAGGGCGTTTCTTCCGTTTATGGCGGGACGCTTGAATATAAGCGAAATTTACGGAATATGTTTAGCCGAAAACAAGGCTTCGCTGTCAGTTATGAAAAAATGCGGCTTTGAAAATGTGCTCGGGGGACTCGGTTTGTATCAGGGCGAAGAACGCGAAATAGTTAAAACAGTATGGAAGTATAAAGAATTTTCGGCAGAGCCTGCAAAAAAAGAACGGCAAGCTGCCCCGAAATATATTGAAAATGCGCCGAAAAAGCTTGTGATTTACATTCACGGCAAGGGCGGCTCGGCTGCCGAAGCGGAACATTATATCCCGCTTTTTCCGAATTATAATGTAACGGGCTTCGATTACAAAGCCGAAACACCGTGGGCGGCACAAGCGGAATTCACCGAATATTTTGATGCCGTTTCCAAAGGTTTTGATGCTGTTTTTCTTATAGCCAACAGTATCGGAGCATATTTTTCACTTTGCTCGCTTGGCGGCAGGAAAATCGAAAAAGCCTTTTTTGTTTCACCCGTGGTTAATATGGAAAAGCTTATTGCCGATATGATGAAATGGGCAAATGTGAGTGAGCTGGAACTGAAAGAGAAAAAGAGAATTCCCACATCGTTTGGTGAAGCACTCTCGTATGAATATCTCGAATGGGTGCGCAATAACCCTGTTTCGTGGGATACACCTACGGCGATTCTGCACGGCGGCGGTGATAATTTGCAGTCGCTTGAAACGATAAACGCTTTTGCCGAAAAATGCGGTGCGGCCGTCACCGTTATGGAAAACGGCGAGCATTGGTTTCATACAGAGGAGCAGATGCAATTTCTTGATAAGTGGCTGAAAGAACAAAAGGAGAAAATATGAGTATCGTTGAAATAAAAAATCTTAATAAAACATACCCCGCGTTTCGCTTGCAGGATGTTTCATTCGCAATTCCCGAGGGCGAAATTACTGGCTTTATAGGCAGAAACGGCGCGGGCAAAACCACCGCAATAAAATCAATGCTCAACCTCGTTCACCCGGACAGCGGTGAAATCATTTATTTCGGTAAATCGCTTACGGGCAACGAAACGGAAATAAAGCAGCTTATCGGTTATTCCACGGGTTCTGTCGCGTGGTACCCGCGCAAGCGCATAAAGGATGTTGTGACGGTGGTGAAAAGGTGCTATACCACCTGGGATGAGGAAGCCTACCGTAAATACCTCGCTATGTTCGAGCTTGACGAAAACAAAACCGCGCGCGAGCTTTCCCAAGGTATGAAGGTCAAGTGCAATCTTTTAATTGCATTGTCACATAATGCAAAGGTACTTATTCTTGATGAGCCCACAAGCGGACTTGACCCTTTTTCGCGCGATGAACTGCTCTGCCTTTTTGAAAAGCTCAAAAATGAGGGCATAGCCGTATTCTTCTCAACGCATATCGTGTCCGACCTTGAGAAATGTGCCGACAATATCGTGTATATTTCAAAGGGTAAAATCGTGGCGGCTTTGCCGAAAGCGGAATTCATAAACCGCTATTCCCATGATGGCGAAAGCCTTGAAGATACCGTTCTGCGCCTTGAAAGGGGTGACAGCGATGCGTAATGTATTGCTCAAAGAAATCAAGCTGAGCGCATCCGTTCTTTCGTTTTTGTTTATTGCATTCGGGTTTATGTTCTTTTTACCGGGCTATCCGGTGCTTTGCGGTGCGTTTTTTATAACGCTCGGCATATTCCAGAGTTTTCAGAATGCAAGGGAAACAAATGATATTCTCTTTTCAGCCTTGTTGCCGATTGCCAAACGCGATGTTGTGAGGGGTAAATATCTGTTTGTGTGCTTTGTTGAAATTTGCGGCGCACTTGTTATGGCTCTTACCGCGGCAATAAGAATGACGGTGCTTTGCGGTGCGGCGTCATACAGGAACAATGCGCTTATGAACGCAAATCTGTTTGCACTCGGTGCGGCATTCCTCATTTTCGGGCTTTTCAATGCCGTGTTTGTAGGCGGATTTTTCAAGACCGCATATAAATTCGCAAAGCCGTTTGTAACGTACATCATACTTGCCTTTCTCACTATCGGTATTGCCGAATCGCTTCACCATTTCCCCGGGCTTGAAGCGCTCAACGCTTTCGGCACAGAGCATATCGGCTTGCAGTTGATTTTACTGCTGTGCGGTATGGCGGCATTTTCGCTGCTCACATTCGTTTCGTATAAAAGAGCCTGCCGCAGATTTGAAGAAATTGATTTGTAAATTGCAATATTTTAGTAAAGTGTTGACAAAATATGTGCAGAAATGGTATCATTCACTTATTATAGGTCAATATTCACTGTTTTGATGGTGAGGGGAGATTCAAATGGGCTTTTTTAACAGAAAGAAAAAGGATGAAAGCGCGCTAAACGGCACCGATGCGGCAAAAAACGAGATGCTCGAAACTGCCGTTTCGCCGGAAAAAAGGTATGAATTCGATACCGAGTATTCCTCGAAGCTTGTAAAGGTACTTTCAAGCGAATATTCTTCTGTTTATTATGTAGACCTTATTACGGGTGAAATGAGCATCATTTCGCTCAGCGATACCGTATTCAATAATATCGGCTCATTCCTGCGCCAGAAAATCAACTTCTCCTTCGCCTTGAAGCTCGTGCTCGCTAAGCAGATTCGCAACAGCGACCGCGAGGAGCTTAAAAAATTCGCTTCCGCCGAATTTTTAAAGGATTTGATGCGCAACAGAAAGACCTATACGCGCGTTTACCGCGACGGCACCGAGAAAGACTATGTTTACTATGAAATGAAAATAGTAAAGGTCGACCCGCTTGAAAGCGAAGCGACCGCAATAGTGCTCGGTATTGCCGACAAGGATGCCGAGGTGCGCGCAGAGCTTGCCCTGAAGGCGCAGCAGCGCAAGGATGAAGATATCATCAATATACTTTCCTCCGACTACTCATCGATGTTCTATGTCGATGCGGCAAGCGAATACCTTGAAACGCGCTTTGTTGATAAATACACCGATAACCGTTTCACGAAAATGCTTGAGGGCGTTTCAAATTACTCCGAAGCGCTGAGGCTTTATGTGAGCAGGTGTGTTGTTGAAAGTGATTGCGAAAAGGTTCTTTCGGAAGCGGGAATTGACAATATACGCGCTCAACTCAGTAAGAAAAAACGCTATACATTTACATACCTCAGCAATAAGAACGGAGGTCAGCGCTACTGTGAGATGAAATTCGTTAAGGTCGACCCCGACGATGAGCCCGTAACCGCGTTCGTGCTCGGCGTTGTTGACCGCGATGATATAATCCGCCGCGAAAAAGAGAGGGAAGCCGAGCTTGCCGAGGCTAAGCGCGATGCCGAAGCCGCGAGCGAAGCCAAGACCTCGTTCCTGTTCAATATGAGCCACGATATCCGCACACCCATGAACGCGATTATCGGCTTTGCCAATATCGCCGAAAAGCATATTGATGACAAGGAAAAGGTGGTAGACAGCCTCGATAAGCTCAAAGTCGCAAGCGACCATTTGCTTAACCTCATCAACGAGGTGCTTGATATGGCGCGTATCGAAAGCGGCAAAACCGTTATTGAGGAAGAGGAAGTCAATATAGTCGAGCGCGTGCAGAATATACGCAATATCATCAGCCAGACGGCTAAGGATAAAAAGATTGACTTTACTCTCACCGTAAATCAGCTTCACGATGAAAATGTGTTTGCCGATGTACTGCATCTTAACCAGGTACTTATAAATATTATCGGCAACGCCATAAAATACACTAAAGAGGGCGGTAAGGTCTCGCTTACTCTTGAACAGATCGCCTGCGAAAAAGCGGGTTACGGCTCCTATGTTTTCAGCGTGCAGGATAACGGCATAGGTATGAGTAAAGAGTATGTCGAGCATATTTTCGAGGAATTCACCCGCGAAAAGAGCTCGACCGTAAGCGGTATTCAGGGTACCGGTCTCGGCATGGCTATTACAAAGCGCCTTACCGATATGCTCGGCGGCGATATAAATGTGCAGAGCGAGCTCGGCAAGGGCACACTTGTGGTGCTCCGCTTCGATTTCAAAATCAAGGAAAATATTGTTGATAAGCTCCAGCAGAATGTCGGCAAGGAATCTGCAGACCCGTCCATACTCGACGGCAAGCGTATGCTCCTTGTTGAAGA
>JAZUJG010000147.1:0-13642 GCA_045642645.1 Acutalibacteraceae bacterium
GAAGCTTACCACGGCCCGTCACTCATCATCGCTTATGCTCCCTGCGAGATGCACTCCATCAAGGGCGGCATGATCAACTGCCAGGCTGAAATGAAGAAGGCTGTTGACTGCGGTTACTGGAATATGTTCCGTTACAACCCCGCACTCAAGGCTGAAGGCAAGAACCCCTTCACCATCGACAGCAAGCCTGCTACCGGCAGTTACAGAGAGTTCCTTATGAACGAAGCACGTTACTCGGCACTTACCCGTTCCTTCCCCGAAAGAGCAGAACAGCTCTTCACCCTTTCGGAAGAAACCGCAGCTGCGAGATATGAGCATCTTCTCAGACTTAAGGATCTCTACGCTCCCAAGGCTGAATAAGTTTAATTACAGAACACCCCGTTCCGTGAAAACGGAACGGGGTGTCTTTGTATATATTAAAGTATCAACAGAAAAAATCGCTATTACTTATTTGTCACTATTTCGCAGTTCGTTTCCATTACGGAATCTTCCGTAATGATCTCGCCTATCGAATCGGCGGTGATTTTTCCGCTTTTCGGATTTTTGACGGAATCGATATGACCTGTAATATTTGCTTCGACCTCGGAATACTCAAAGCTTAAATCGGTACTTTCCATAGTGCAGTCCACGAGAGTTAAGTTCTTGCAGTAGCAAAGCGGCTGTGTGCCGATTATTTTGCAGTTTATGAACGTAAGCCCCTCGGAATACCAGCCGAGATACTCACCTTTTACAACGGAATTTTTCACGGTAACGTTCTTTGTGTGCCAGAAAGCATCCTTTGTATCAAGCACCGAATCCTCAACGGTCATATTCTCTATATACTGAAATGAGTATTTGCCTGTCATTTTAAGGTTTTTTACCGAGACATTTTTACATTCAAACAGAAAATACTGCGAGTTGATTTCACTGTCCTCTATTGTAACACCCTCACTGCGCCAGCCGAATTCCTCGGAATCGGCGGTAATGCCGGAGAGTGTCATATTTTTACATTCGCGCAAAAACTTCACACCGCGAATATCGCAGTTTTTGAATGCACCGTTCCGAGCATACCACACTGCCGCGCGCGTACCCTTGCCGAGCTTACAGCCGCTTACCGTAAAATCGACCGTATGCCAGAACGGATAGCGCAGCGAAAATGTGCAATTTTCCACCTCGATACCGTGCGCCTCTTTAAGTGCCGATTCGCCGTCACGCGCGCCCGCAAAGGTGCAGTTCGTGACTTTTGCATCGGTAAGCGCGTAAAGTGCGCGTTCTTCATCGTAGGTGTTGCCGTTTATGATTTTCATTAAAAATACGCCTCTGAATAAATACTGTAACTATTTTAACATAACCGCAGAATACAACAATATTACAGCGGAATTATGCTTCCTCTCTGAGCTTGCAGACATCCACCCATTCTTTTGCGTTTGAGTATTTTTCAAGCTCGGCGCAGGTAAGCTCCACCGCACTGTTTGAGCTGCCGCAGGCGGGAAAAACCGTTTCAAAGCGTTTGAGTGATTCATCGAGGTAGACCTCGACATTTTCGGGTATTGCGAACGGGCAGACGCCGCCCATGGCGTGGCCGACCATTTCAACAAGCTCATCGGGCGTGAGCATTTTTGCCTTGACACCGAAAGTGTGCTTGAATTTTGCATTGTCTATTTTAACATCGCCCGCGCAGACTACCAGAAGGCAGCCGTCGTCCTTTGTTTTGAACGACATTGTTTTTGCTATGCGCTGACCCTTTACGCCGAGTGCCTCCGCCGCAAGCTCCACGGTTGCGCTTGAAACATCGAATTCACGGATTTTATCCTCAATGCCGAATGTTTTGAAATACTCCCTTACTTTTTCGATTGCCATATCATTTTCCTCCGGATTATTTATAAGTATATATTAAATGTTTTACCTGCGTTTTTCAACAATATTGGCAAAAAAACTTGAAAGAGCGGAAAAATGATATATAATATTTTTATACGAAAGGGGTAATATGTATGACTATTGACAGCGCAATCGTTTCGCTTGCCGCTTATGCGGTGAAAGAAAACCTAATTGAGCCTGCCGACAGAGCGTGGGCAATAAACCGCATTGCCGAGGCTCTTAATATAGATGCGCCCGATACAGAGGCGGAAATTTTTGATGCAGCTCTTGAAGAACTGCTTAAAGTGATTCTTGACTACGCCTGCGAAAACGGACTTTGCGAGAACAGCGTTGTGTACCGCGATCTGTTCGATACAAAAATTATGGGTTTACTTACCCCGAGACCGTCGTTTGTCATAGCGAAATTTAATTCGGAGTATGAAAAATCCCCCGAAGCCGCAACGGAGTATTATTACAGACTTGCGCGCAAAACGGACTACATACGCGAATACCGCATTAAAAACGATTTGAAATGGGTAACGGCAACGGAGTACGGCGATATTGATATAACCGTAAATCTCTCCAAGCCTGAAAAAGACCCCAAGGCGATTGCCGCCGCGCTTAAAATGAAGCAGGCAAAGGCGTACCCGAAATGTATGCTCTGCCTTGAAAACGAGGGCTACGCCGGCAGGGTAAATCACCCCGCAAGGCAGAATCACCGCATAATTCCCCTTGTGCTTGACGGCGACGAGTGGTTTTTGCAGTATTCGCCCTATGTTTACTACAACGAGCACTGCATTGTGTTCGATAAAAACCACACACCCATGCTTATTAGCGAAGACGGCTTCAGGAAGCTGTTCGCATTCGTTAAAAAATTCCCGCACTATTTCATCGGCTCGAATGCCGACCTGCCGATTGCGGGCGGCTCAATTCTCACACACGAGCATTTTCAGGGCGGCTGCTACACATTTGCAATGGCAAAAGCGCCCGTTGAAACGCCCGTAAGCTTCGCAGATTACCCCGATATTGAAGCCGGTATCGTTAAATGGCCTATGTCCGTGCTCCGTCTTAAAGGCGAAAATACCGACAGAATCTGCGAGCTCGCAGGCAAAATACTCAATAAATGGAAAGGCTACACCGACGAGGAGGCTTTCATATTTGCCGAAACCGACGGTGAATGCCACAACACCGTTACACCGATTGCGCGTTTTCGTGACGGAAAATATGAGCTTGACGTGGTGTTCAGGAACAATATCACCACCGAGCAGTTCCCCGACGGCTACTACCACCCGCATCCCGAATACCACCATATCAAAAAAGAGAATATAGGTCTTATTGAGGTAATGGGGCTTGCCGTTCTCCCCTCGCGCCTTAAAACCGAAATGGCGATTTTGAAAGATGCCATGCTCGCAGGCGCGGATATTACCGCCGACGAGCGCATTGCAAAGCACGCCGAATGGGCAAAGGATATTATGGCAAGGCACACCGTTACCGCCGAAAACTGCGACAAAATATTAGAGGATGAAATCGGCATGGTATTTTCACGCATACTCGAACAGTGCGGCGTGTTTGAGCGCACCGAGAAAGGCAAGGCGCAATTCCTTAAATTCCTTGCCGATATATAACTGTATTATTAAAAATAAATAATAGCAGGTGACAGCATGACAAACATCGGTATAGTAGGCATTGGCGACATAAGCGGAGTTTACCTGAAAAACATTACGGAAACATTCCGCGAGCTTAATATTGTTGCGGTTTGCGACCTTATTAAAGAGCGTGCGCTAAATGCGCAGGCGCAGTATAATATCCCGAAGGTTTATGACACTATGGAGGAGCTTTTTGCCGACGAAAGCATTACGCTTGTGCTCAACCTTACAAGGCCATACGAGCATTACGGCGTTTCAAAGGGCGCACTGCTTGCAGGCAAAAATGTTTACAGCGAAAAGCCGCTCGGCGCTTCACTTGAAGAGGGGCTTGAGCTTGTAAAAATCGCAGAGGAAAAGGGTCTTTTGATAGGCGGCGCGCCAGATACCTTTATGGGCGCCTCCATACAGACCTGCCGCAAGTTTATTGATGACGGCAAGCTCGGCACGGTGGTGGGCGCAACCGCTTCCATGATGGGGCACGGCCCCGAAAGCTGGCACCACGACCCCGAATTTTTTTACAAATACGGCGGCGGTCCGATGATGGATATGGGCCCGTACTATGTTACGGCACTCATTAACCTTATCGGCGGTGTAAAGAGCGTTACAAGCGCGGTCAGAACTTCGTTCAGGCAGCGCACCATAACAAGCAAGGATTTTTACGGCAAAGTGATAGATGTGGATGTGCCGACATACCTTTCGGGCATTCTGCATTTTGAAAACGGCGCCATGGCTACGCTTACCACCACATTTGATGTGTACGGCTCGAAGCTGCCGAATATAGAGCTTTACGGCTCAAAGGGCACGCTTTTCGTACCCGACCCCAACTGCTTCGGCAACGAAATAAAATTCTATGACGGCGAAACGGGCAAAGAGAGCGTTGTGCCGATTTGCTTCGATTACAAGGATAATTTCCGCGCACTCGGTCTTGCCGATTTTGCGAAGTCGCTTGAAACGGGCAGAAGACCGCGCACCTCTTACAGACAGACACTTCACGTGCTTGAGGTTTTGCAGGCATTCGTTCACAGCGGCGAAAGCGGCAGCACCACAGAAATAAAGAGTAAATTCACTCGCGAAGCACCTATGCAGCAGGACAATGTTCACGGTGTTTTGGATTGAGTACATTAAACACAAAGAAGGTTGTGACGAACGGTCGTCACAACCTTCTTTATTTTTACAGTTTTTTCAGCACTTCAAGGTATTTTGCCGCGCGTTCCTTTGCGCCGGCAAGGTTCATATCGGTATAATTGCCGCATTCAACGGGGCTTGCGCCCGGTATTGCACCCTCAAATGAAGCAGTAAACTCAAACACATCAATCATCAGCTTTACTATTTCGGGAACGGGAGCCGTACCCGACATAATAAGGTAAAAGCCCGTACGGCAGCCCATAGGGCCCCAATAGATTACTTTATCTTTTATATCGGCGCGGTTTCTGAGATATGTTGCGCCGAGGTGCTCTATGGTGTGTATTTCACCCGTACCCATAACGGGCTCGAAATTGGGGCGCGTAATGCGGATATCGTAAGTAGTGAGCGCTTCGGCTCCCGCATAATCCACCCTGCTTTCATATACGCCGGGCAGCAGCTTCATATGGTCTACCGTAAAGCTTTTTATTCTTTCCATAATTGCCTCCGTTATTTCTGTGAAATTTCATATTCGCCGCAAGCGAGGGTTAAAGTGAACTCGCCGCCCTTGACTGCTTCGTACGCTTTGCCGTTCACGGTAACGGTTTCGCTTACCGCAGGCAGGGTGAGCAGTGCTTCCGTGCCGTTCGGAACGGCACACTTGTATGTAAGACCTTCTTCGGTGTTCCACTCGCTCTTAATAAGTCCCGCGGCGGAATTGAATTCCGCTTTCACCCACTTTATATTCTGCTGACCTGCGGGAAGCTCGTCGGCAGTACGCATATCGATTCGCGGATGAAGCTCAAATTTCTTAAAGCCCGGCTCGATTGCCTCAATACCCGCCATAAAGCGATACATCCACTCAACTATTGCACCGTAGGCGTAGTGGTTAAATGAGTTCATACCCACATCGCCGAAGCCCTTTTCCTTTGTGTAGGAATTCCAGCGTTCCCAGATTGTGGTTGCGCCCTGGTCTATGCTGTAAAGCCACGAGGGCTCATTGCGCTGCAAAAGAAGATTGTAGGCGGTTTTATCCTTGCCGAATTTTGAAAGCGTGGGGCAAAGGTTGTATGTGCCGAGGAAGCCGCAGGAAAGGCGGTCGCCGTTTTCCTTAATTTGTTCGGCAAGCGCATCGGCAACAGGCTTCTCGTGCCCGGCATCAAGCAAGCCGAAGGCAAGGGCAATTATCTTGTTGCACTGTGTATTTTCGACGGGCACACCGTCTTTCATAAAATGCTCACAGAAATAGGCGTATGCCTTTTCGCGCAGGTCTTTGTAATAATCTATGCGGTCTTCCCTGCCTGCAACGGAGCACATATAAATCATCATATCCAGATCGCGCACGAAATAGGCGGATGAAATATACTCGTTTTCGCACCAGTCGTATGCGAGCCAATCGCCGTAGCGCGGTATGGGGCCCGAATAGCCGTATTTTTCAACAAGTCCGGCAATATACTTTTCCATAGAGGCGAAATGCTCTTTTATCATGGTATCGTCGCCGTAAATTTTGTATAAGTTATAGGGGATTATAACTCCGGCATCACCCCAGGCGCACGCATTTTCACTGTGGCAGCAGCCCACACGCGGGTTTACATCGGCGTAACCGCCCGTTTCGCCCTGCGAGTCGCGCATATCCTGCATCCATTTGCGGAAAAAGCCGTAAACATCGGCATTGTAGGCGGCGGTTGTGCTGAAAGCCTGCGCATCCCCCGTCCAGCCGAGGCGCTTGTCGCGCTGCGGACAATCGGTGGGTACGCTTACATAGTTGCTGCGCTGCCCCCACAGAGCATTTGAAAAGAGTTTGTTCACAAGCTCGTTCGAGGTTTCTATTTTACCTGTTTCGGTATTATCGTTGCCGACGATTTCGGCGGTAATGTCAATAAATTCAACATCCGCATTTGCGCTCAATTCAACATACCTGTAACCGAAAAATGTGAATGTGGGGCGGTATTCCTCAACGCCGCTGCCGCTGGCAACATAATACGCCTTGCCGAGTGCCGAGCGCAGATTTATTGTGTAAACGGAGCCCTCGGCGCCGTCGTTGCCCCTTGCGGGGTCGCCGCTGTCATTGAGAAATTCTGCATAGCGCATCTTGATAACCGTGCCCGCGGCGGCTTTTATTTTTATTTTAAGCCAGCCGACGGTTTCCTGCCCCATATCCGCAATAAGCCTTTGACCGACCTTTAGCGTAACGGGCGGCTTCGCATCGCCGTCAAAAACATTAATCTTGCCGAAATATGTACCGTTGTAGCCGATTCCGTCATAAACGGTAATATTTGCGGGCTTCAGCGCAAGGCTTTCGCGCACCTTGATTTCAGAGCCGATAAAGGGCGTAACCTCGCCGCCGTATGTGAAAACATCGGCGGTTTTCCACTTTTCAAGCTCAAAATCAGGCTCAGATATTGCTGTGTAATCGGGCAATGTGCCGTCGCGGTATTCGCCGTCCCATATATCGGCAGTTCTTATCTGACCGCCGACGGTGCAAAGCCAGCTTTCATCCGTGCAGAAAAGTGTATTGCCGCCGCTTACGGCTTTAAGCATAACCGCAGGGGTGTTGTCGCCGTAATAGCCGCCGGCAATTCTGCCCGAATACCAGCCTGCCGAAACGACTGCAAGCACTCTGTTTTTGCCCTCTTTAAGAAGAACAGTAATATCGCGCTGCATATAGAGAGTTCTTTTGGGGTACGTGCTCCAGCCGGGCTTCATTTCGCCGTCGCCCACGCGCCTGCCATTGATGAAAACATCAACACAGCCGAGCGCCGTAAAATACAGAACGGAATCACTCACCTCATCAACGGTGAAATCCTTTGCGAACATAGGCAGACCGTTCCATGATATTAAATCGGTGTGCTGATAAAGCGCCGGGCGCTTTTGCCCCCACGCCGACATACCTGTGTTGCAGTAATTTTCAAATTCGGTTGTTATGAATTTTGCATTATTAAAAACACTTGACATATAATCACCTGAACAATTATTAAAACTTACAGTATGATATTTGGATTTATTAGGTGGAATTGCTGAGCGACCGCGCACAACTCACACCGATAAAGACAAAAACCTACAGTATGATATTTGCGATTATTTGGCGGAATTTCCGAACGACGGCGTATACAGATACGCCGAGCGAGGAAAAACGACAAAGAAGCGTAAATATTACCACATGTTGTCGGAATCTTCGCAGAATGCCATCATATCATGTATTTCAAGCACCGTTCCGTCATCGAGAACGACGGTACCGTTCCAGAGACCGAACACCTGGTGGCAGATGTTGCCGACACAGATAACGCGGGCTTTGGTGATGTTATCGTAAACGGGCGTCATGGTCATTTCAAAACGGCCGTCGGAGGAGGTAAATACCCACGGTTCCATCCAATTTTCGGTTTCGAATTTATCTTCGTTTAGATAAATTTCGCCGATTTTGTGTGCTTTGCCGTTGTAGAAAAGAGTATTTTCGGTGGCGGCACTCATATCGCCGAAGCCCCAGCCGATTTCAAAGCCGAAAATCGAGCCGTCTTCAAGCTTTGTGCTGCCGTTGCCCCAGTACCAGTTTTCGTGGTAGGGCCAAACGCCGCGCCCCCAGTCGAGCACGCAGAAGGAGTCCGACGGGTCAAAGATTATTTCCTTATCGCCGACCTTTACGGTGCCGGTAACGGGCATACAGTTCACCTTCTGGTTAAAATAGAACTGCTTGTCGTTGCCGCGGTCAAACGGCAGAGCCATAATGAGCGATTCGTGGTCGGGGAACATATCCATAGTAAGGTCAACTGTGTATTTTTCGCCCTTAACCTTGCCGTCGAATGTTATGGTGCGGTTTGTTTCGGTAACATTTATATCAAGGTTAAAATTCTTTTTATGGCGCGAAAGAGTGTGCGGCTTCATGGCATCGGCACTTACGCCGTATTTGCCGAAGGTGAGCAGCTTAATATCCGCTACATCCCATCTTTCGCCCGTTTCCATATCAAAAAGACCGAGGCTCGCGTTGCCGGCAAGCGAAATATCCGCCCAGGTTATCTGCAGGCAGTATCTGCCGTTGGAAATCTGGTAGAAATCCCACTCTTTAATGCGGCTGCCGTTTGCCTTTATGGCGCTGCGGTCATATTCATACATATTTGTGAAGCAGTAGCCCGCTTTTGTGAGCTTGCCGTTTTCGTCAAGCAGCGGTGTTTTTTCGGTGATGCGCACCTGACCGCTTTCATC
The DNA here is from genome assembly GCA_045642645.1 of Acutalibacteraceae bacterium. Lineage (GTDB taxonomy): Bacteria > Bacillota > Clostridia > Oscillospirales > Acutalibacteraceae > DTU089. The sequence continues at coordinate 8,802 of JAZUJG010000147.1, forward strand.
GGCAAGAATTACATCGTTCTTTTTCGGCAGTTTGCCTTTTTCGGCATCTGCGGTGCCTTCGCTGACGGCATTAAGTGTTTTTTCTGCCGCGAACGACATAAGCCCGTTAATATCTTCGGCAAAAACGGACTGACAGCACAGTGCGCCGAATGTGAGCACAAGCGCCATTACAAGAGCTAAAATTTTTAAGGATTTTTTCATAAAAATACCCCCTTTGAAAGTGATTTTAGCATATTATTGCCGCTAAAACAAGGGGCATAAATTTTATATTTTAAGATATTTACAACAATGTGAATTTAGGCTATAATTTAATCATTAAAAATTATATGCAGAGGTGTTTATATGGGCTTTAAAAATAAAATCGGCGAATTTAAGGATACCGTTGTAAACAACCCCTCGTTCACCGTAAGGGAGCAGCTCGGTTACGCGGGCGGCATCTTCGGCAACTGTATGGGGCAGGACAGCATCGGTACTTTTTCCGACAAGTTTTTCAGAAAATTTATGAAAATCGATGCGGCGAACATTACGCTTATGGGCAACATTCAGCTTGTGCTCGGGCTTATTGTTTCCGCGATTTCGGGCAATCTGCTTGACAAGCCCACCGCCCCCGGCAAAAAAACACCCACAAAGTTTTTCACGGGAACAATGCCGATTCCGTTTGCGATAACCTCGCTGCTGCTGTTTATAGTTCCCACGGGCGACCCGCTGAAGAATTTTATATGGACACTTGTTTTCAACCTCGTTTTCCACGTTTCGGATACATTCTATGACAACTCGCTTTACACGCTGTCGCTGAGAATGACGAACAACGAAAAGGACAGAAAGAATTTCTACACGGTTTCGACACTCGCTTCATCACTCGGCTCGATGCTTCCCGGCTGGCTCATACCGCTGCTTGTGGGCAGCACCGACAATGCCGCAACACAGCAGAAATTCTATTTCGTTTCCGCGCTTATTTTCTGCGTGCTCGGCGTTTCAATGATGTATGCGCCGTACTTTACGCTTAACGAAAAAATACGCGTTGCACCCAAAGAGAATAACTCAAAAATCAGCTGGGACCGCGAAACGATTATTTCGCTACTGCACAACCGCACATTCATCATAACCGAAATCGCCACGCTCTTTGAATCGGTACGCCAGGTTTCATACACGCTGCTGCCGTATATTTACGAGGATGTGCTGGGCGATTACAAGCTTAAAGCCGGTATGGACGTGGTAAGCGGCACGCTTTCATATATAGGGCTGCTGGCAGTGCCGTTCCTCGGCAGGCGCTTTACGGCGCGCACGGTACTTTCGGGCGGCTTCGGCTACACGGGTATTTTCTATGCGCTTATGACACTGCTCGGGCTTAATTTCAGCCCCGAAAAGATGAAGAAAAGGAAGCTGCTTGTAGGTATTCTCATAGGTCTTGCCGGTATGCCGAACAATGCGATTTCCGCATCCAAAAAGGTTGTAATCGGCGACTCGACCGACTATATGGAATGGTACTCCGAAAAGCGTTTCGGCAGACCCGTTCACTCCGAAGGGCTTATATGCGCAACGCAGAGCATTCTCAGCACGGTGTTCAACTTCTTCCGCACGAACCTTTACAACATACTGTTCGGCAAGCTCGGCTACCTGCCGAACTACACGGATGCAACCGGCAAAGAGGTTGCCGCGGTGCAGAGCACAAAAACACTTAAAGGCATTTATATGATGTTCGCGTTATGCGGACTTTTCGGCAATTTCCTCGCCGCCGCTTCTTACCAGTTCGACAATTACACCGGCAAGAATAAAGAGCGGATTTATGCAGAGCTTACGGAAATGAGAAACGCCCGAAAGAACAAGGAACAAGATTAAACAATGTATATTAAAAGAGCGAGAACTCCGCAGAATTCTCGCTCTTTTTTTTCATTATTACCTGTCAGTCCTTAAAATACTGATATTCGACATCTGCGAACTGCATTTTAACGCCCTTGGTGAGTTCCTCGGGCAATTCGTATCTGCCGCTTTCGTAGAGGTTGTAATCTTCGCTTGCATAAGAGCCGTCGGGCCTAACGGTTATTACCGTGCAGCCGCGCTGCGAGCCCTTTTTCTTTATGCCTATGTAAGCGAGGTAGTCAACACTGTAAGCATAGTTGAGGTCGATGCCCTTATAGTTGACTGTGAAGTTGTTGAAATGGTCGTGGCCGCAGAAAATCGCCTGCGTGCTGCCGAGCTCGAGTACGGTTTCAAACATTTCGTCCTCGCCCTCGCCGCAGAAAATGCAATCGCCGGTTTCACCGAGCATACCGCGCACATATTTAACATTTTCGGTATCCTTGTAGCCGTTGGCGGCAAATTCGTTCCACGCATCGCGGTACTCGGGCAGCGGAATGTGGAAGAAGAGCATCGATTTTACCGTACCCTTTTCGCCCTTGGCGGCGTTGGCTTCGTTAAGAGCCTTGACGCGCTGTGCATACCAGTCGACCTGATTCTGATGAATATTGTCGTAATTCGACATAATGTTTATGAGTCTGTCGGTAGCGTAATCGTGCGAGTCGATAACGAAAAGCGCCTGCGTGATAACGCCCTTTGAATTTTCGACCTTTATGACCTGATTGCCGAAGCCGTCGATATCGGCAGGGCCTTTTTCAAAAATGCAGTATTCAAATTCGGGCTGCATATAGAACTCGGAAATTTCCTCGCGGTCATAGTAACTGTAAGGCTCGGTATCGTGGTTGCCGAAGCAGACAGTCCAGTAAATGCCGAGGGTGTCCATAAGGTTTGCAAAGAGCTTTGCGCCCGTCTGATTGTTGAGCGTGCCCGCCTGGAACGGTATGGGGTATGCCACATCGCCCGTAACTATTACGAGGTCGGGTTTTTCTGCGGTAAGCATTGCGGCAACCGCTTTAAGCGCATTGGCATCCTTGGTGATGGACATAAAGCCGCCGCCGAGATGCACATCGGTAAGCTGAACGATTTTAAGCTCGCGGTCAAGGGTGAACACCCAGTCGCCCTCATCATCCTGAACGGGAACGAGCTGTTCTGTGTACTCCACCTTATCAAAAGATTTTGCGAGTTTAAGATTTGAGTTGCTGCCTGCCGCCGAAATCGCCGCGCACGCGCCTATGGCTATTGCAATAACGAGTATGATTATGCAAATAACCTTTAAGGCTTTTTTGCCCCTGCCATTTTTGACTTTTGCGGGCTTCGTTTCGGCTTTATCTGCTGTTTTTACCATAATATCGCCTCCGTATAATACAGACATTATATCACATTTTCACTAATTTGAACAGAAAAAAAGGAAATAAATAAAATATTGTTTTTTAAGCCGAAAAGAATTATAATCATTTCATACAGATTCAGGGGTGCATAAAATGAAAAACGGCAAAAAGAAAATACTTATGGTATTGACGGGCGGCACGATATGCTCCGTAATAAACGGCAGCGTCAAGGTGCAGGGCGCCGGCACCGGAACCGTGCTTGAAAGCGCATTCAGAAGCTCCGGCTCTGTTTTCGGGGATGATGTAAGCTTTGAATGCACCGAAAATTACGGAATATTCAGCGAGAATATGACCGTGGAAAAGTGGAACTTTCTGCTCGCAAAGCTGCGCGGCAGCGCCGCAATACGCGACACCGCCGCAAGCCGCGGCAGTTATAAATCACTTAAAGGCAAAAAAGCCGAAAAGCCCGAAAACGTGTTTGACGGAATAATCATTCTGCACGGCACGGATACGCTTGCATATTCGGCGGCGCTGTTTTCGGTGCTTATGCGCGATATGGGCGTGCCGGTATTCCTTGTTTCAAGCAACGAATCGCTTGAAAAGGACAGTGCCAACGGCAAGGCGAATTTCATCACCGCCGTTGAATGTATATGTATGGGAATTGAGCCGAATGTTTATGTAACATATAAAAACGGCAAAAGAATGTATCTGCACCTTGCCTCGCGCCTTACGCAGTGCCGCAATTATGACGATAAATTTTACAGCAAGGGTATGGTGAATATAACCGATATTACCCCCGAAACCGCCGAAAAATATTTTAAGAAGCTGAAAACCGCAAAGCGCAGTTCAGCCGACGGCACGCTTGCGGTGGATATGTTTGCAAAATGGCAGCTGAAAAACGCGGTATTGAAAATCGAGCCGTACACGGGGCTTGATTACAGCCGCATAAGCCTTGCCGGCGTAAAGGCGGTGCTGCACGGCACATACCATTCCGGCACGGTCTGCACCGAAACAACAGAGAAGTGTGCCGAATATTCAGGCAATTCAATTCTCACTCTGCTTGACAGATGCAAAAAAATCCCCGTATACATCGCCCCCGCCGACCTGAGCGGCATTATTTACGAAACGGTAACGGAAATTATGAAACACAAGGCTGACGGCGTGTATTTTGTAAACGGCTTTACAAATGAAATGGCATATATTAAGCTGCTTGTGGCGTACTCTTACCCGCCGCTGAAAAACAGAGTGAATGAATTTACGGCGAGCGAGTACAACGGGGAAAAGGTTGATAAAATTACTTTTTATCCGTAAAACAGATGAAACATTAAACAACAAAAACAACGCGGCTTGAAAGCTGCGTTGTTTGCCTTTTGCCCTGCGGGCAAAGCGGGCGGCACGGGGTGCCGCGCCCTACCGGTTGTTCTCAATTTTCGCGTTGGAAAACGGGAAAGTAAAGCGGGCGGCACGGGGTGCCGCCCTTACAATAAGGTATTTATATATTACTTATTAAGCTCCGCTTCAAGCAGTTCCTTAATAACCGCGGGGTCGCCGTTGCCCTTGAGCTCTCTCATACAGGCACCGAAAATTGCCTGCAGAGCCTTTGTTTTGCCGTTCTTGTAATCAGCAACGCTGTTCGGGTTGGCTTCGATAGCCTTT
>JAZUJG010000148.1:0-4823 GCA_045642645.1 Acutalibacteraceae bacterium
CTTTGCTGCCTCCTCTTCTGCCATTTTCTGTTCTGCTTCTTCCTGAAGCACGGCAAGTGCCTTAAGCATCTTTCTGTGAATATCCTCTTCGCTTACGCCCTGCTCTTTGAGCTTGAAGTACTCTTCGCTCGGCAGACCGCCGATAAGGCACTGTGTATAGGTAACATTTATGCCTTTCTTTTTAAGGCGAATGTTGTTGATAAGCTGTGCAACGAGGAATATAAGATAAACAAAACCTGCAAAACCGATTGAGCCTTTGATATCGGCTGCGGAAACAAGGTTATCTTTTTCAGCGGCAAACTTCTCGTAAAGAGGAGTAATAACGCTTTCGTCTGTGAGCTGATTGAGTTTATTTTTGTAATCAACAAGAGTTTCCGTGATTTTATTCGCGGTTTCGGTTTCAATTGCATCGGGCTCCTTGGGGGTAACGTTGTCGCCCTGCATGATGTTGACTATCGCCTCGCCCGCATCTATTTTTGCAAGCATTTCGGCGATTTCGGTATTCTTCTCGGTAAGAGAGGTAAAGGATTTTTCCGAGTAGATACCGGCATCGTTATTGATTGCCGAAGCATAAGCGTAAGCAGCCTTAAGTCCTTCGATGTTCTGATATTCAATCTTCAGATCTTCGGCTTTGAACTCTTTGATATCGATATCGGCAACCTTGTAATTTTCGGAGCCGAGATATTTGACCTTAACATCTTCCATCTTGAGCGGAACAAAGGTGTTGACATGAGTCATAATCTCGGAGGCAAGACCTCTGACATCGCCGATTGAAAGGTCGGAAGCACCGAGCTTTGCTTTTGCATCTGCAAGAGCCTGCTCAATTGCCGTTTTGGTTTCATCGGAATAAAAACGTGCATCAGCCTGTGCAAGTGCTTCATCGCCTGCGGCAACGGCTCTTTCAAGAAGGCCGGTGTCAACAGTCGTGTCGCCGGTGAAATCGCGGATTTTCTGAACAGCACCGTCAACAGCGGACTGACTCTTGCTGTCAAGAACAAATTCGGTTTCATTAAGCACGAAGTTGTAGTAATCGTTCTTGGGGCTGCCTACAAAAATGAAGGTGCAGACAAGCGAAGCGACTACAAGTGCGATTGAAATGCATGAGAAAACGATATTTCTTTTAAGACCTTTTTCGGTGCCTGAAGTAATCTGCAAAGCTGCAAACACAATGCCGAGTACCACAGGAAGAGCGATAAGCACTACACCTATAATAATGGGGGAAATGTTGCCGAGGACCTTGCCGATATCTACAGCAGAAACAAGATTATAAATGTCGATGGCATTATAACCTTTTTTGTGACCGGATACCGTAACAAAGAATATCGGTAAAAAGAGTGAAACAAGCGGAATGATGAAGAGCACAAGACGAATAATGTGGTCTTTGGTGCCGATAGTCGCGTATTTTACTCTGTCGGTTCTGGGTTGTGATTTGGCATGCTCGATTTCAACCTTTTCGGAATCGTCAAGCAGCTTTTCGTTAGCCTTAAAATAGTTAAGGTTAACGCCGCACCCCGGGCATTCGGGGCGCCAGTCCGTTATATGCAGCTTTCTGCCGCAATTCGGACACTGTGCCATAAATATTCCTCCTTAATTTTTTCTCATTGCGGCAAGGTCACGGTAGCTGATAAGTTTAATACCGTTTGCCTCAATGTGCTGACGGGTTTTGGGGTCATTGAGAATAAGGTATTCCCAATAACGGTGCTCCCAGCTGCCGGTGATGCTTTTGATTTCATCGGTGGGCAGTGCGGGGTGCATATAGGTTTCGGTAACACCCTCGGGGAACGAGCTGTAAAGGTCGTATATGTACTCTCTGAATTCTTCAAAATCCTTAAAATTCTTGCCGTCCCATTCATTCGGGATAAGGAAATCGGGAAGAACAACGCCTTTTTGTGCGGCATAGCCGGTAAGTTGACCGAGCAAACCACTTATGACGTCGTGGTCGATTTTGATTTCGAGAGTGGAGTTACCCATCTGCTCCTCGGAAATCTGACTCGGGAACCTGAACGGAAGACCGTATTCGCCTGCAATATCAAGCGCAAGTGTGAGAAGCTCAAACCTGCCGGTTTCAATTCCGTAAATAGAACCCATGTGATTGTCAAGGTGCGACGGTGTTAACCCGAATTTTTTGCAGAATTCGATTTGTGCGCGAATCTCGCGGTCAAGCTGAGCAAGGTCTGCGTGCTTTTCAACATCGACACTTTCGTGCCACATAAAGCCCTCCTCGTCGCGCAGCGAAGAAGTATCCTCGGTGCTGACGGGAGCCCAGCGGTAATCGCCCCATTCACTCGTTAAGGTGAGGTGCGTACCGATTGCAAACTGCGGATTTTCCTTTGCGAATTTGCAGGCAGCTTTCGCCCACGGGCAGCAAGCCATAATCGTTGATGATGTGAGCGCGCTTTTTTCATTTTTGAAAAGCTCTGTTACAGCCTGAACGGAGGCATTACACATACCGAAATCATCTGCGTTGATTATAAGGTATCTGTCTGACATTATATCCCTCCACAATGAGTTAGTAACTAATATATTTTACAATAAAAATCCCGGATAGTCAAACAATTTTTTATATAAATATGTATTAATTTTGCATTATTTTATTGATAATGACATTTTTCTATGCTAACATTGGTAAAAAAGGAGGATTTATATATGAAACCGCTCGATTCAGCATACCTTGCTATTAAAAAAATCGCTTTGTCATCGGCAGCGAAAATCAAAAATCTCCCGAAGCCCGTCATACCCGATGCAAAGCCCGTCAATATGAAAAATATAAAAACCGACCGTTTTAATGTCGGCTTTGCTTCCTGCGATATAACGCCGAAGGATATAAAGAGCCACACCTATTGGATGGCAGGCTACGGCATAGCAAAGAAAATACGCGGTGTGCTCGACCCGCTGACCGCAAGCGCAATGTGGATAGACTGCGGCGATGGTCAGGGCATGGTGCTTATAAGCTGCGATCTGATAGGTCTTACGGGTTACGAAGTAAATGAGCTGCGCCAATCACTCACCGAATTCTGCTGTGTTACGGGCTGCAGGCACATTACAGTAAGCTGCACGCACACCCACGCAGGCATTGACACTATGGGATATTGGGGCGTACTGCCGAAAAGCGGTAAGGATAAAGCATATATGCTCTATATAAAGCAGACACTTAAAAATCTTTGCATAAAGGCTTATAACGACAGAAAGTCCGGCAAGCTTTTTTACGGCAGTCTCGAAACGCCCGAGCTTATTCACAGGTGGCGCCAGCCGTATTTCGCAAACAACACCCTGCACCGTCTGCGCTTTGTACCCGACGATAAAAGCACCGAAACCTGGTATATAAATTTCGGCGGGCACCCGAACACGCTTGGCGGCAAAAATGTACTGTTGAGTGCGGACTATCCCTGCTATATGCGCCGCGAGATAAACAGAGCAAAGGAAACGAACATACTTTTCTCGATTTCCACAATAGGCGCGACCGATATCGGAGATGTTGCCGAAAATGACCTTGACCGCACAATCATAGGCGGCACGATGCTCGGCAAAAAAGTGCTTGAAATAAAAAAAGAGCGTCAGCTCAAGCCCGATATAACCGTCATTTCGCAGAATTTCGTTATGCCGATAGATAACACCACGCTTGCGGCGGCAGAGGCGGCGCAGATATTCAGCAGCCGCAAATGCCCTGCGGAATCCGATGTGGGCATAGGCTTCATTTCGGAGCTTACATATATAAGGATAGACGATGTGCAGATTCTCACCATGCCGGGCGAAACGTTCTCGGAGCTCGTTTACCCGGGCGGCTATACGGATGCAGAGCACTCCACCACCGGAGAGGGCGCGGAAGTCAACTCAACACCGATATGTGAAATATTCGGCGACAACAATCTGATTATTTTCGGCGTTACAAACGATATGGCAGGCTACGCGCTTACGCCCAATGAATTTTTACTGCACGAAACACAGCCGTATATAAGCAGAGCAAAAGACCGCTTCGGCAGGAATCACTACCACGAAACAAACTCCTGCGGAATACGCACGGGGCATGTTATGGCTGATGCTGCAAGAAAAATAGTTGAAATACGCGATAAAAACAAATAACACAAAACGGGTTGTGACGGAACTGTACCGTCACAACCCGTTATTTTTGTATTTAATTTGCCGCTATTTCATAGAACACTACGCTGTTTGCGGGGATTGTGCAATCGAATGAAAGACTGCCGTTTTCGACCTTGCCGTTTTCGGAGACGGGTGTAAGCTGAGCATTTTGCTCGTAGGCGTCGCGGTGGGCGTTCCAGAACTCTCTCGCTTGCTCATCCTCAAGTACAACGGTACTGTCGACCTGAAAATCATCCGGCGACCAACTGAAGCATTCATCGCCGATATTTGCGGCTCTTCTGTCCGACTGCCATTCGTCGAAGAAATTGCAGTTATCGTCAACGGCGTATTTTGTAATTTTGACATTTTTGCTGTCGAGCGCAGGCACATTAACATCAAAATGAACATTGGCATCTGCGGCGTAATCGAGGTCATATTTAAAATTATACGCCATAATGCGCAGTGTGTTCGTGCTTTCGTCAAACGCCGAAATGCAGTCAAACTCCGCTTTTTTGTCGTGCTTATTTGCGGTAACGGATATATCTGTGAGCTTCGCGCCCTTGAATTTGCTGAAATTTTCGGCAACATGGTAGCTTACCGACGGGAAGCCGTTTATTGCCCCGCCGCTTAGATAACCCCACGATGAGAAATAATCTATGTTATTTCTTATGCAGGTCACAAAAAGCCTTGCATCATACGCGCCCTGCAAGGTGTAGCCGCTCATTCTCGTGAGCAGGTCGGCGCTG
>JAZUJG010000149.1:0-3419 GCA_045642645.1 Acutalibacteraceae bacterium
TTTGAATTTAACGGCAAGACCTATACCGACTCCTGCAAAATCCTTGTAAGAGTTGCGGTTGAATCACTTTCCGTAAGCAAGCGCAAGGCGGCGCTCAATGTCGGTGATACACTTACGCTTACCGCAAAGGTATCGCCCGCAAAGGCGACAGTTACCACGGTCAAGTGGTACACCGAGGGTGCCTCCGTTGCACCAGTCGATGAAAACGGCGTTGTTACCGCGGTGGCTTCCGGCGTTACAAAGGTCTATGCACTTTCCGACGACGGCTACTTTAAATCTTCTTGTGAGGTGACTGTAAAATGAGTGAAAAACAGAATAACGCTCCCGCAAGGACAATAGTTGAAGGTATGTTCGGCGCCGAAAGCAACGCGGCGGCTAATTTGGGCGAAGGTAAGCTCAATAAATACAATAGTATCGCCACAAGAATGTTCCACACCGGCGTTCTCACACCGAAGGAAATGATTTTCCCCGCAATCGGTCAGTTCGCCACACAGCTTTTAAAGGCTCTCGAACAGTACAGAAAACTCTATTTCGTAAATGTTCTTAAAATAGATATGAGCTATGTCGTGCTCATTGAAATGCTCATAGGTATTTACGATGTTATGAACAACCCCCTTATGGGTATCGCTTACGACAGAACAAGGACTCGTTGGGGCAAGGCAAGACCGTATATCCTGCTCGGTGCAATTCCGTTCTTTGCAAGCACCGCGGCAATGTATTCGGGCGCGCTGTTCCTCGGCGACAAGGCGGGCAACGACCCGAAAAAGATTATTTTCGTGTTCGTGATGCTGTTTATTCAGGAAACATTCTCCACGATTTACAACATTCCGCGCGACAATATGCTGACCTTGCAGACCGTTAACCCCAAGGACAGAATTACCGTAGGTCTTCTTAATGAATACATAGGCAACATAGGCGCACAGCTTGTGTTCATAATCTTCCTGCCCATAATGGAACTCAACAACAAGGGTTACATCAGCTTCCCCATGCCCGCACTTTTCGCAATTATGGCAGGCGCGGCATCCTTCATAGGCGCGGCAGGCAATATGGCTATGGCGGCAAACTGCAAGGAGCGCATTATGCTGCAGGAAAAACCCGCCCCCGTTTTGAAGTCGCTGTTCTACATACTCAAAAACAAATACCTGCTCAGAAACTTCATAGCCAACTTCGCTACAAGCTGGTGGGCTGACGGCGGCTATAAGTGGGACGTTGTTACTCAGCAGGAGATCTTCGGCGGCTCCGTTCCCTCGGCAATCGCCTATATGCCCTACAATATTCTTGATACCCTCAGTGTTACCTTTATACCGAAATTCCAGAAATTATTTAAGAACAACAACAAAAAAGCGGTCATAGTACTGCGTTCGTGGGATATGCTCTGCAATGTCGGTATGGTTCTGCTCGGCTGCCCGAATGTCGACAAAAAGTGGCTTATGGTGCTCATTTACGGCATATTCTACGGTTTGAACGGCTTTAATAACGGTCCCTCAAATGTATTTGAAGCCGAGCTCGGCAGAGAAATCAACGACTATACCGAGTATATGACGGGCGAACGCCCCGACGGTACAATCGGTATTCTTACGGGACTTATCACCAAAGTTACCGCACCGCTTAACTCACTGCTTACAATTAAACTCTTTAAGTGGTCGGGCTACGATTCCACCATTGATATGCTTCCCTGGTCGCAGGGCAGCAAGACCGTTTATTCAAGAGTATTCTTCCTGTTTATCGGTATCGACCTTTTCCCGAAATTCGTTAAGGTAATTCCGTACTTCTTCTACGACCTTACCGGCGAAAAACGCGAAAAGATGTATATTGAGCTCAACGAGCGCCGCGCACTTATTGCAAGTGAGCGCAACGCCGAGCAGGAGCAGATGGAAGAAATTATGGAAGCTCTCGAAAGCGAACAGGTGTAAAAATGTTGCATAATTCCGAGTTTTTGCAATCGTTTATGAAGTATTACGATTATCCGGAAATTGCGGTGAAAGAATTTACGCGTATAGAAATCAGGCTCGATACCGAGCCTGATTTCGGTGCAAAAACGGATAAAATCGTTGGTTTCTGAAAGGGTGTTTATATGGAACAGCATTATATCGACCAGATTGTTTACGGCTTGAAGTACCTGCCGACTAATCTTGCAAAATCATATTTTATCCCCAAATCAAATGCCGAAACCGAAAAAATGCGCAAAAACGGCTTTATATACGGCGTCTGCCACTGCCACGAGGCATTTGACCGCCTCAACGAAGCGCATTTGGGATGGGCGCGGCACGATATTCCGTTCCCGTTCGATGAAAACGGCAATGTGACTGCAAGCTTTACAGAATTCAAGGCGATGTGTGCACGCTACAGGGAGCACGGCATAAAGGTTATGGCTATCACACCTTATCCGCACTCATTTTTTGAATGCGGAATTGATGTTCGTACACCCGACGGCGAGAAAAGGGTGCGCGAAATCGCAAGATTTATAATAACCGAGCTGCGCGATGTTATAGGCGGTATGCAGATTACAAACGAAATGGGACTTCCGCATTTCACTCTGCCGCTTGAAACCATGAGCGAGGCGGTGCGTTTTATTGCAATTCAGCTTGAAGAAATATATCCCCTGCGCGGCGATGTGATTTTAGGCTACAATTCCGCAGGTCCGCAGGCGGATTTACACTCAATGCTGCGCCCGTACCTTAAATACTGCGATTATGTGGGTGTCGATATTTACCTCGGCTGCTTTATGTACCTGCCGGGGCTTATGGGCATTTTCACTCTGCTTACAAGGTACCTGTGGGCGCTTACGGGTAAGCCGATTTTAATTCAGGAGTTCGGCTATATGAGCGGCGGCGTACCGAGAACCAAGCAGCAGCGTGTTGAAATTCTTAACAACTACGGCTTTAAAAACGAAGCCGATGTCAAGGCTCGTCCTGCCGAGTTCGTTGAGAAGCTCAATCCGCGTTTCAGGGAGCATGTGAAAAAAGTCGCCAAAAACGACCCGTCAAGGTACTACAATCTCATATTCAAAAGCGACCTCAAAAACCACATTTACCGCGAAATGCCGTGGATAACCAAAATCCCCGGTTACCCCCATTCGCGCGAGGGTCAGGCTAAATTCTACCGCGATGTGTTTGAGCTTTTCTATAAAACGAAGCATATCTGCGGCGCAATAATATATTGCTACGAGGATTCCGATATATGCTATATCTGCGGTCAGAATGACTGTCCCATTGAAACCTGCTGGGGACTTGTGGACTTGAACGGCAACCCGAAGCCCGCATTTTATGAAATAAAGAAATTTATTGAAACCCATAAATAAGAGGTCTTGCTCACGGGGTGATTTTGTGGAAACTCAAATTGAAGAAAAGAAGAAAGTAAGCAATATTGCGCTTATCAAGCGTTTTTTGCCGTACTATAAGGCGCATCTCGGCACGCTT
>JAZUJG010000150.1:0-1512 GCA_045642645.1 Acutalibacteraceae bacterium
CGCGCGGCGACAGTACCTACAGTATAGTCAAAATACGCGGTGTTTTCATTTGAACTGTTCATTATTTAATTCCGCCTCCGGTTCGCTTACACGAATGATTCTTTGCAGTACATTTCTGCTGCACATACATTTTGCCGGTAAAACTTCAATTTCCGAAGCACCCGGGCATTTCGGAGTTTCTATGACTGTTTATATAATAATCGCGGTAATGGTCGTATACTGTCCTTCTCATCAAAAAATCTGTTGTTTTCCAAAAGCGACAATTTAAACAAATATTGATTGCAGACTGAAATTATGCTACAATTTTCCCGATGGGGTGATTTTATGCTGAATTTAACCGATATTACCGTAATTGCAAAAAGCGAAACCGAACTGAAAGCGGCGGCAATCCTTTCCGATGAAATAAGCGCACGGTGCGGCGCTGCGCCTGCAATTTCCGGCGAAATTGCGAATAATTACATTGCTCTTTGCATTGAAGATGAAAGCGAAAGCGAAGATTTTACGCTTATATGCGCCGAAAGCGGCGTTGCGGTAAAAGCTCACCGTTTAAGAGGACTTATTTACGGCTTATTTTACATTCTGCGCAAGTGCGATTGTAACGAATATTTCACGCTCACCGAGGATATAAGCGGCACATACGCGCCCGATATTAAAACGCGCGGCGTAAATCTGTGCTACGATATTTCAAACAACACCTGCGATGCGTGGGACCGCACACAATACCGCCGCTATATGCTTGATATGATGGCATTCGGCATAAATACGGTTGAGGATGCTTACAGCTTTCACGAGGAAACAAACGGACTTATGAAAATGACTCTGCGCGAGGCGCTTCGCACAATGTCGGAACTGTGCGCGGAGCTTGATTTGAACTTTACGGTGTATTATCCGCTCGACAAAAAATTTACCGATGAAGAAACCGTGCAGGCTATTGTAAATCAGCTCGGCGGACTGCCGAAGCTCGATAATTTATTCCTGCCCGGCGGCGACCCCGGCAATTTGCAGGCGGAGTATTTTGTGCGCCGCTGCAAGGCGATTAAAAAGGCATTGGCGGCGCTGTATCCGAATTTGCGGCTGATACCCACCGCGCAGGCGCCGCACGAATACCCCGACTGGGGCGAGCGTTTCAAAAAGGCTATGGCTGACTGCCCCGATGAAGTCGATGCTATTATTTACGGTCCGAACCACGCGATGCCGCTTGATGAGCTGCGCCGCAGTATCAGTATTAAATATCCGCTTGAACAGTATGCGGATATTACCCACAATGTGCGCTGCGAAACGCCCGTGCACTTTCTCCGTGATGACTGGCACTACGCATGGGCTTCCACACTTTCGCGCGAGTCAATTAACCCGCGCCCGCGTGAATACAGACTGCTGCACCGCCTCACACGGCAGTATTTGGACGGCAACACGCCGTACTCCGAGGGCGTGAACGACGATGTGAACAAATGCGTTTTCGCGTCGCTCGACTTCGATTTTAACTGCTCGGTACGCGAGGGGCTGAAAGATTAC
>JAZUJG010000151.1:0-8140 GCA_045642645.1 Acutalibacteraceae bacterium
ATAATGAGGTATATTTCTTTATCGGGCATAAAAAGCACCTCCGTATGTGTATAATACGATTATATCCGTTGCGCTTGTTCAAATCAAGTATAATATCGTTTTGTTTTTTGATGATTATCTGAAAATCGCGTGTTATACTCAAATTATAAATAAAGAAAGCGGTGCTGTTATGGAAGAAAAATATCTCGGTCAGAATGTTAAAAAACTCGGCTTCGGTCTTATGCGCCTGCCGCGCAAGGGCCCCGCAATAGATGTAAAGCAGTCCTGCGAAATGGTCGATATTTTTATGAAAAACGGCTTTACTTATTTCGATACCGCGTTCGTCTATGTCGGCAGCGAGGCGGCAACCCGCAAGGCGCTTGTGGAAAGATATCCGCGTGACTCCTACACGCTTGCAAGCAAGCTTTTCGCGGCAAAAATCCCGTCTGAAAAAATCGCCAAGGCGGAGCTTGACACAAGCCTTAAGCGCACCGGCGCAAAGTATCTTGATTTTTACCTTCTCCATTCACTTATGGAAAGTAATTACGAAAAATACGATAAATTCGGTCTTTGGGATTTCGTTAAGCAGGAAAAGGCAAAGGGCAGAATAAAGCATTACGGCTTTTCGTTCCACGGCGGGCCGGAGCTTCTTGATAAGCTTCTCACCGAGCATCCCGATGTTGAGTTCGTTCAATTACAGATAAACTACGCCGATTGGGAGGACCCGAAGGTTCGCGCGCGTGAAAATTACGAGGTAGCGCGCAAGCACGGCAAGCCGATAGTTGTTATGGAGCCTGTCAAGGGCGGCAAGCTTGCCAATCCGCCCGAGGAGGTCAAAAAGATTTTTGAGGCAGTCAATCCCGAAGCCTCTTATGCTTCGTGGGCTATACGCTTTGTAGCCTCGCTTGACGGTATTTTAACCGTTCTTTCGGGTATGTCGAATGTGGAGCAGGTCAACAATAATGTTTCTTATATGGCGGATTTCAAGCCGCTTAACGAAGCCGAGCGCGAAGCGATAAAGAAGGCGCAGGAGGTTTTCAATAAGGCCAGGGATATCCCCTGCACCGGCTCCCGCTACTGTGCCGAGGGCTGCCCCAAGGGCGTGAAAATCCCCGAAATATTCGCAGCGCGCAACAAGCAGCTTGTATTCGGTCAGCTCGCCGAGGCAAAGGAAGCCTACCTTACCGCCACCACAGACGGCGGCAAAGCGAGCGATTGCATCGGCTGCGGTCAGTGCGAAAAGGTCTGCCCGCAGAAAATAAATATCATAGAGCAGCTTAAATCCTGCAAAGATGCTTACGAGGTAACAGAATAAAATAGCCGCGCAGATTTCCGATAAATCTGCGCGGCTTCACTATTTGGATTAACTGTGATTTTTAAGGTAATACTTATAGAATTTAACTCCGTCAGCAACCGCATCGGTGTTAATGTTTTCGTTTGCGGCGTGCATTGCGGCTTCCTGCTGATTATCCATTCTTATCGGGCAGAAGCGCAGGCAGTTGTCGCTCACTATCTGGTAATTTCTGCAATCGGTGCCGCCCGTGATGTAGTAGGGGGTAAAGCAGACCTCGGGGTAAAACTCGTGAACGCATTTTTCAAGGTAGGCGAATTCACTGCTGTTGTGGTCCGTTATTGCCGAAACCTTAACATTTCTCATAACCTCGCAGTCAAGGTCGTACTTGGCGGCGATTTTTTTAAGCACTTCAATGCTTTCGTCGCTGTCCTGCCCGATAGTGGGGCGCAGGTTTGCAATTACATACGCTTCATCGGGAATTACGTTTGGCGTTCTTGAGCCGCCGCACATCGTAAATACGCAGGTGGTGGCAATAAATGCTTCCGCCATGGGCGAAACCTTCGGCAGCAGCGCCGTAAGCACGGGCTTGAAAACGCCTAAATTGCACAGCACGAATCTGAACGGGAAGCCGAGATACGGTGCAACATATTTGAACATCGTTTCAACCGGCTCGCTCATAATCTTTTTGAACGGGCGCTTCGTTTCGACTTCGTTCACGAATGCCGCAAGCCTTGCAAGCGGATTGTTCCTCGGCGGTGTGGATGAATGGCCGCCGTTGCATTTTGCGGTGAATTTCAAATCCACAAAGCCTTTTTCAACTGTACCGACCGCGGCGCAGTCGGCTTTCATTGTGGGCACGATACCGTTTACTATGGCACCGCCCTCATCCATTACCGCGGCAAGGTGAACACCGTGGTCTTTCAGGTACTGCGCGGTCATCGGTGCGCCCGTGCCGCCTATTTCTTCGTTTATCGAGCAGGCGAGGTATATGTCGCGCTCGGGCTCGAAGCCCTCCGCAAGCAGCTCCTCGACCGCCGCCCATTCCGCCATAACGGTGCATTTGCAGTCCATGGCACCTCTGCCGTGAACTCTGCCGTCGGCAATATCGCCGGAAAACGGCTCGTGCTCCCAGTTGACCTCATCGGCGGTAACAACATCCTGGTGCCCCATAAGCAGTATGCCCTCAAGGTCGGGATTTTTGCCTTTCCAACGGTAAAGCAGGTTGCCTTCAAGGTCGGTCTTTTCAAGGTTTTTGTCAATAAGGGGGAAAAGCTCCTTCATAACCGCCTGCAGCTTGCGGAACTCGGTTAAATCGTTGTTGCCCGCAAGCGAAACGGTGGGTACTTTAACCATTTCGGAAAGCATATGTGCGTATTTTGCTTCCTCCTCGGGAGTGTACGCCTTTTCGGTTTTCGCCTTGACTTCGGGCGCTTTTGCCTTGCAGGCACGAATCGCCATAACTGTAACGGCTATGACGATTACCGCAAGAACAGCCAAAAGAATGTACTTAATCATAGTTATTAAAATACCCCTTTCTTATAAAGGAAGAAGGATGCGACTATCGAAATTGCCGCAATAACGAATACCATAATCGCAACGCTTGAGGTAAGCTGCGGTGCAATAAGGAAAATCGCAATACCGAGCACCATCGGCAGAATTGCGACCTTGGGGTTGTCGCTTGAATACTTTAAGCCGAGTGCGCCGAACATAGCGGGTATAACCGTCTTGAATGCCGGCAGTAAGGTCGGGTTTTCAAGTATGGGTGTAAGGGGGGTAATAAGCAGAACGCCCACCGCAAGCACTACCGTGGTGGTGATGGCGCTCGCCGCGATTGAAATTGTGGAAATGATTTCGCTTTCGGGTGTGCCGATTTCCGCACCTACCATTTTCCTTGCCGTCATAACGCAGGGGATTTTAAGGTTTGAAAGGTTGCCGGTAATGAAAGCGAGGTATGTGCCGCCCGTGCCGAGCATGGGGGCGTAAGCGAATATTTCACCGAGGCTTGACGGCAGGTCGCACAAAAGCACCGGTATAAATGCCGACCAGAACGCCGCAGATAAATTCGGCGGAGTTTTGAATATAACGCAGATGCCTATCGGCAATCCGAGCATAACGAAAATCATAATAAGTGTCCAGAATCTGCCGACTCTGTGCATTTTTTCTTCATAAGTCATTTCTGTATTCTTCAATTTTACCGCCTCCTTAATCTACAAAAGTTGAAAGTGTGGGGAATATGAACTGACCGACTACCGCGGCAGCCATACCCAGCAGCATACTGAAAGCGAGCGAGTAGTTTTCAAGCCACATCGCTTTCTTTTTCTTTATTACCCAGTTCAGCAGAGCCATACACGCCGCCGAAACTATAAATGCAAGCACAAACAGAATGTTGCCCGGTCTTACCACACCGCTGTCAAGCGTAATCGTGCGCAGCTTGCCGAAAGCATCGCCCGCGTATGCCGCACACATACCCATAAAGCCCGCGCAGAAAATAACATCTGTGAGCTTTGTATCCTTGGTGGCGGCTTTCGTAACCTTTTTCTGATATGATTTGTAAAGGAAAAGTATAATGAATGATGAGGACATAACGCCGAGCGTCATCGCAAGTGCTATCGAAGCGAATGCCGCGGGGTCCATAAGCTCACTCGGCAGTTCGCCGAGCCCGAGAGCCTTAGCAATGTTGTTCGCGGTCGGTCCCTCATACTGAAGCGAACCGACTATTGAAAGTCTCGTCCACGGCAGCGGCACGCCGAGTGCCGGAGCAAGGGCAAGCACACCTATAAGTATGCCTACCGAGGGGAGTACCGTGAATGTAACGCTTGAAATGATAACCTTTTTCATCTTTGCCGTATCCATACCTATGCGCTTGCCCTCGCGCCACGCGCGAATAAGGAACAAAAATGCCTGGAATACCACAAGCAGTATAATGCTGCCCGCAAGCAGATACATGGGTAAAGAGTTTGCAAGCTTCAGAAAGTCTGCCAAAATATATACACTCCTTTAATTTATTACAGTAACTTCATAACGGTGAGAATATTCTGACCGTCTTCATATTTATACTTCATCTCATCCATAGTCTTTTTCACTATGAAAATGCCGAGACCGCCGATTTTTCTGTCCTCAGCCGAAAGCGTAATATCGGGGTCTTCCTTCGTCAGCGGGTTGTAGGGTATACCCTCATCACAGAAGCGAATATACACTCTGTTCGGGTCTTCGTGATGTATCAGTGTAACGGTTACGGGGCCTTTTTCGTTCGGGTAGCCGTAGCGCACTATGTTGCTGTAAAGCTCGTCAACGGCAACATTGAGCTGAACGATTGTCTTCATCGGGCAGTCGACCTTTTCAAGCTCCGTTTCAATGAATTCCGTAACGGCGTTTATATCGCTTATTTCGGCTTCATCAAAGTGAATGAACGGTGCGGGCGGTGTGCCTATGTACTGCAGCGCAACCATTGTAATATCGTCAAACTGCGGTGCTTCGCCTACGAATGCAACAACATCGCTCTTAATGAATTTGCAAAGCTCCTGCATATCGGCGAACTCGCGCGAGTTGATTGCCTCGATAAGTCTTTCCTCGCCGTAAAGCTCGTTTGAAGCGTTTGTGGCTTCCGTAACGCCGTCGGTGTAAAGGTAAATCACATCGCCGCGTTCAAGCTGAAGCTCCTGCGCCTTGTAGGGGAAGCCCTCCATACCGGCAAGCACAAGTCCCGCGCGCGAGCGCAGATACTCGAATTTGCCGTCCTTGCGGCGAACAAGCGGGGGATTGTGGCCGGCATTTGCAAACTGCACCTTACCGGTTGTCAGGTCAATGCTGCCCTGCCACGCCGTAACGAACATACCGGCATCGTTGCCCTCACACAGAGCATCGTTGCCGTGAGTGAATACGGTGCTTAACGGCATATCGGCTTCCGTAAGGCTCTTTAATTCCGTCTTTGCGCGCATCATAAACATGGCGGCGGGTATTCCCTTGCCGGAAACGTCTGCAATAAGGAAGTTCAGCGTATCCTCGTGTGTTATGTAAAAATCGTAGAAGTCGCCGCCGACCGATTTTGCCGGGTCCATGGATGCGTAAATATCCAGGTCGTGGCGCTTCGGGAAAGCGGGGAAATTGCTCGGGAGTGCAGAGGTCTGAATGTTCTTTGCAAATTCAAGCTCCTGGTCGATTCTTGCCGAAGCTTCGCTGATGTAGTGTTTAAGGGTGTCAACCGTGGTGTTTATATCGTCGGAAAGCGACGAGAATTCCACACTTGAACGCACATTGACATTCTCATCCAAATCGCCGCTTGCGATTTTGCCGAGCGATTTGTTTACGGATTTAAGGTTGAGCACTATAACGCGCTTTATAAGCACATATATTATGGCGAACAGTATCGCAAACACGAGTATTTCCATAAAGGTGTTTATATAAAGTGCAATGTTGCGCATCTGTAAAGCTTCTTCAATCGGCAGTACCGAGAAAATATAGTAGCCTTCTGAGTTGGTGTAACGGCATAAACATTCAACACCGTTTATAACCATATTAAAGTTTGTATCTGTGCCCGGCAAAGAAACTTTATCAGCCGCTTGCGCAAGATTTTTCTGCGAAAGAGCAGGGGGCGCGCTCTTAATATTGAGCTGGCTGTCAAGTATCATAACATAACCCGTCTGCCCCACATGGCGGTTTCTGGTTATGCCCACGACCTGCGTATCGACCTCGTGCTGAAGCGCCGCTTCATCGTAGCCGACTTCCATAAAACCGGGTTCTGTTTTTATTGCGGCGTATTTTCTGAAAGTGTTTGCGTCGCGTGCGGTGGGACCGTAATCCTGCACAAATTCTTCAGTATCGCCCAAAAGGCACATAAATTCCGCGGATTGTTCACCGCGCTTCATATCAAAGCCCACATAGTGCGGGTTGTTGCTGTCAACAATAATACCGTTTTCGTCAACAAGGCTTATTTCCACAACATTGTATTTTTTCGCAAGATTTTCAAGCGTATCGGTGCCCAGCGCCTTTTGTATTGCGTATGTTGTGTTCAGCAGGCTCGCATCGGAAGCGTCGCTTATATCGTCCGAAACCTCGTCGAGCGAAAGCGAAAGCAGCTTGTCTGACTGCGCGTTTGCAAGTTCATCCTGCAGTCTGTAAATGAATGTTGTGGTGACTAAAAACGCCACAACGACCGTCAGCAGCAGCCAGCGCTGAATTATCTGCGATATGTGTTTTTTCTTTTCCTTGCCGCGCTTTCTCGAAACAAACATAAGCACGAATGCCGCAAGCCATACGGAAATGGCGTTTGCCGGTATCATAACAATCGAGCAGGTTTTTACAATCGCCATAGCTTCGATCGGCGCATCCATGTGCGTAATAAATACCATTGTCATGTGGAAAACTTCCATAACAACGCCTATTGCCAGAGAAATGAATGAGCCGCAGCGGCGGTTTTCAAACATAAACTTTCTGAGTGCGGCGGCATAGAAACCCGCAATAATAGTGGAAACGCTGCACGCAAGGCGTGTGTATGCACTTATTCCCCAATAAACCGAAAACCAGCGCTCAACACCGCCGATTATACCCGCAATAATGCCGGCAGGCGCACCGAAAAACAGACCTGCGCACAGCACGGCGGCATCGCGGCAGTTCATCTGCGCATTGTTTATGGGCACGCCGAAATCGGTGCCCATGATTGCAAGCACGCCGAATACCACGCCGAAAGCGAGCTGCTTGTACACATTTTTACATTTGCCGAAAGCCGTGTGTTCATCAAGCAGATACAGCGCCACGGTGGCAACGGTCGGCAGCAGAGCGGCAAGCCCCAATTTGATGTACGAATCCAACATACAAAACGCCTCATTACAAAAAGTTTTTATAATGTTGCAAGTATAACATAGAGATTATTCAAAATCAATATTTGAATTGATTTTTATATAATATATGTTATAATCTTAAATAACAAGATTACGGGGGCATCTTTATGGGAAATGAACACGGCGAATGGATTATGCACGGCGTCGATGAAACGGGCGCACGCTGCCTGAATAATGTTGCCGAGCTTATCGGGTTCGTTAACGAGCTCGGTTTTCTGCCGCTTTTCAAAAACAGCGTGCCCGGGTTTTCGGTGGAGGAGCACACCGTTTCGGATTATTGGTGGAGCGGCGATGAAGTACGCGACCCGTGGGAGTGGCGGCGTACCGCTTCCGAAAGCGGCAAGGTCGCCTACGGTAAATTCTTCGGCAATAAGGCGGGTTTTATCTCGCTCGAATACCTGCCGTATTTTGCAAACTGGCGGCGCGACGGCTACGATTTCGATGCCTTGTGGGATGACGGCAAAGCCCGCACCCGCTGGAAAAAGATAATGGATTTATTCACCGACGGCGGCGAGTATTATTCATACGAGCTTAAACGCCTTGCAAGCTTCGGCAAAGAGGGCGAAAAGAACTTTGACGGCGTGCTCACCGAGCTGCAGATGAAAACCTACCTTGTGGTAAAGGATTTCCGTCAGCGCGTGAACAGAGCGGGCGAGGGCTACGGCTGGCACGGTGCCGTTTACGCCACACCCGAAAGTATGTGGGGGTACGATTTGCTTTCACGCGAATACGAGTGTGAGCCTTCGGATTCACGCGAGGTGATATATGACAGACTGCGCAGAATCTGCCCGTCTGCCACCGAAAAACAGATAAAAACGCTTTTGAAATAGGAGGCTGTATTATGAACATTCCCGAACTCATAAAAATGAACAACGGCAAGTGTGTTGCAAACACCGCCGACCTTGAACTGCGCCGCAAGGAGCTTCTCACTGTGCTCGCACACGAGGAATACGGCATTATGCCCGAAGCTCCCGCGTATGTAAAAGGTGAAGTTGTTAAAAGCGTAAGCACCTTCTGCGGCTTCGCAAAT
>JAZUJG010000152.1:0-2212 GCA_045642645.1 Acutalibacteraceae bacterium
GTAATAACAGTTTCCGAAGCAAAGAATAAAGAGGATATAAAAGAACTGCCGTTTCTTGAAGAACACGGCGTTGAGGTTGTCGGTCAGCAGGAGGAGGTATTTGAACGGGATTTCGACCTCGTTATCAAAAACCCCGGCATACCCTATAAAAAATGGATGGTGGTGTGCCTTGAGGAACGCAAGATACCGGTTATTACCGAAATAGAGCTTGCTTTCGTAACCGCAAAGCCTCAGCATTATGCCGCTATAACAGGCACAAACGGCAAAACTACCACAACTACTCTTACTTATGAAATTCTCAATAAAGCCCACCCGGGCATAAGCCACGTGGCAGGCAATATCGGCATACCGCTTTGCGAGGTCGTTATGGAAAACGGGCTTCTCGAAAACGAGGGGCACTATATCGCGCTTGAAATGTCGAACTTTCAGCTTCTGCATATAGACAAATTCCGCCCCGAGTTTGCGACAATAATCAATCTCACGCCCGACCATCTTGATTATATGGGCACTCTCGATGCCTATTACACCTCAAAGACCAATATTTACCGCAATATGCTCCCGGGCGATACATTCCTTCTTAACGCCGATGATGCGCTTATAAAGGAATATACCGCCAAGAATCCCATAAAATGCGATGTTCAGACCTTCAGCATCAACTCCGATGCCGCCGATTGCCATGAAGAAGACGGTTTCGTAGTAGTGAACGGTGAAAAGGTATTGCCCGTTGATTGCCTTAAAATAGTCGGCAGGCACAATCTGCAGAATGCCATGGTTGCCGTTTGCGCCGCAAAGGCACTCGGTGTGAGTAACGAAACAATAGTAAGCGCCGTTTCCGAATTCAAGGGCGTTGAGCACCGTATAGAATTTGTGCGTGAGCTTGACGGCGTAAGGTACTATAACGATTCAAAGGGCACAAATACCGATGCCACCATTATTGCGGTGCGTTCGTTCCCGCAGAATGTTATTCTGCTTGTCGGCGGCTTTGAAAAGGGACTCCCGATGGATCAACTCAAAAAGAATCTCGGCAGCGTAAAAAAGGTTATCGGCTACGGTGCCTGCGGTCAGCGCCTTGTAAATGACCTTGTGGGTGCAGACGGCGCTGTTGTAAAAGACCTTGAGGAAGCAACCGCACTTGCGCGTTCCATAGCCGTTTCGGGCGACACAGTGCTGCTTTCACCCACCACAAGCTCGTTCGACCAGTACACCTGCTTCGAGGAACGCGGCGACCACTTCAAAAAAATCGTAAACGGATTTTAAGGTGAAGTTATGAAGAATAATAAAAGACCTATCGGTGTTTTCGATTCGGGTTTGGGCGGTCTTACCGTGGTGAAAAGCATAACCCGCCTTATGCCGAATGAAGATATCATATATTTCGGTGATACCGCCCATGTGCCGTACGGCACGCGTACGCGCGAGCAGATTATGCAATATGTTATGAACGATGTGCGCTTTCTTAATCTGTTCGATATAAAGGCGATAGTTTTTGCCTGCAATACTGCCGATGCCGTTGCACGCACCGTAATTGAGGAAAAATATCCTCTGCCGGTTTTCGGCGTGGTAGCACCTGCCGCACGCGCGGCGGCACTTGCCACCAAAAATAACCGCGTGGGCATAATCTGCACAAACGCTACCGTTGCAAGCGGCGCTTATGAACGTGAAATAAAACGCTTTAATCACGAAATAAGCGTGTTCAGCGAGGCTTGCCCTCTGCTTGTGCCGCTTGTGGAGGACGGCAGATTTCAAAAGGGCGATGTGGTGCTTGAGGGCGCACTCACCGAATACCTCGGCTATATGCGCGAAAAGGATGTTGACACCCTCGTTCTCGGCTGCACACATTACCCGCTGCTCGCCGGTATAATTGAGGATATGATGCCGGATGTAAGCATAATTTCATCATCGGATGCGGCGGCGCAAAGCCTTGCCGATATGTTTAAAACCAACGGTATGCTCAATACCGATAACAAAGAAAAAGGCACACGCCGCTATTTTGTAAGCGACGGTGCCGTTGAATTTGAAAAAAATGCAAAAATGTTTATGGGCGGCGAGCTCGGAGGAACGGTTGTGCAGGTAGATGCGGAATGAAAAAAGCGGCTTTGCAGCCGCTTTTTTTAATGAATGGTGAATAATGAATAATGAAAAATTTCGGGTCGGCGTTGCCGACGGATAATAATCAGCTGTTTTTCTTTGCAGTGTTTATTGAGGCAACTAAAAG
>JAZUJG010000153.1:0-3306 GCA_045642645.1 Acutalibacteraceae bacterium
ACTCCCTTCGCTGCGCGTTGATAATTTTTCGGACGAGCTTAAGGAGAAGCTTGCGCTTGTTCGCCGTTCGGGTCTTACATTTGCCGCAGAAGCCGGCACTCAGAGGCTTCGCGATGTTATAAATAAAAATATTACCGAGGAAGAAATACTCACAACCTGCCTTAAAGCATTTGACGGCGGCTGGTGTGCCGTAAAGCTTTACTATATGATAGGCTTACCCACAGAAACCGATGCTGATGTTGAGGGTATAAATACGCTTTCCAAGAAAGTTGTAGATGAGTTTTACCGAAATCCCAATAAACAGAAGGGGAAGGGTGTTTCCGTTGCGGCAGGCGTTTCCTCTTTTGTACCGAAGCCGTTTACTCCGTTTCAATGGGAAGCACAGGATAGTCGCGATGAACTTAAAAGAAAGCAGAAACTGCTTCTTGAAACCTGCCCGTCAAAAAAAATCACTTTCCGCTTCCATAACACAGATATGACATTCCTTGAAGCCGTAATGGCAAGAGGGGACAGAAAGCTTTGCGATGTGCTTGAAGCGGCTTTCCGCAAGGGGTGTAAGTTTGACAGTTGGGACGATAAATTCAATATGGATTTATGGCTTGAAGCTTTTGCGGATTGCGGTGTTTCACCCGAGTTTTACGCAAACAGAAAGCGCAGCTATGACGAAATTCTCCCGTGGGATCACATAAATTCCGGCATCAAAAAGGAGTTTTTCATCAGCGAAAGCCAAAAAGCCCGTAACTCCGAGACTACTGCGCAGTGCAGAGTAAAGTGCGCAGGGTGCGGCTCAAATTCTTTGAACGGAGGTAACTGCGATGCGCTCTGTAAGGTTAACATTCACTAAAGTCGGTACGGCTAAATATATTTCGCACCTTGACCTCACGCGCTGCCTTATTCGTGCTTTCAGGCGCACCGATATACCTCTTTGGTATACAGAGGGTTTCAATCCGCATCCTCATCTTGTTTTCGGTATGCCGCTGCCGCTCGGTGTTGAGGGCGAACGTGAGATACTCGATATTCGTTTGAATGACGATGAATACGAAAATGAACGCGTTCTTGAAAACCTGCGCAAAGCAAGTGTACCGGGTATTGATTTTCTCGAAATTGCAGAACCTGTTCACAAAACTCCCGAAATCGCCGAAGGGTTGTATTTTATAACTGTTCCGTGTGAAAATTGCGAAGCTCTTGCGCAAAAGGTTAAAGAACTGTGCTGCGAGCCGATATATATTGAGAAAAAAACGAAGAAAAAAGAAATTAAGACAATAAACGTCACTGAGCATATCAAGCAGCTTGAAGTGTGTTGTGAAAACGGCAGTGCCGTGATTAAATGCATTTTGCCTGCCGGAAATGACTTTACCGTGAATCCCGTGCCGTTTACGCAGGTGCTGCTTGAAAAACTCGGAATGAAATATGCGCTTCATACGATAGTCAGAAAAAAATTATTGTTAAATGACTGTTCGGAATTTAAATAATCAAACATATACTCTTTAAGGGTGGTATGTTTGATTTATCATAAAAGTATTCCGGTATTGGTTGTCTCGTTATTTTTTGTAATTTGTTTTATAGTATTTGATTACAGTCAAAGTTGTTTAAGTGAACAAGTCTCCGCTGATGTCGGTGAATACCCGACGGTAATAATTGATGCAGGTCACGGCGGATTTGACGGCGGCGCTTCTGCTGCCGACGGTACCAATGAAAAGGATATTAACCTTTCAATTTCTCTTGAATTGAAAACCGTACTTACAGAACGCGGCGTGAAAGTTGTTATGATTCGCGAGGATGACCGTTCCGTTGAAGATGATGGATTGTCAACCGTGCGCTCACGCAAGGTATCGGATTTGCATAACAGGCTTAAAGTAATGGCAAATACCGATAATTGTATTTATGTCAGTATTCATCAGAATTTTTTTGATGATACGCGCTGCAAAGGTATGCAGGTGTTTTATTCACCGAATTATTCGGAAAGCAGTTCTTTATTGGCACAGTATATTCAGAATAGCGTTACTGAAACGCTGCAACCGGACAATACACGCCTCATAAAGCCCTGCGGCACTTCGGTTTACATTATTTATAATGCCGTAAAACCTGCGGTGCTTGTGGAGTGCGGTTTCCTTTCAAATCCCGAAGAAGCGGATAAACTGAAAAATAAAGAATATCAACGCAGTTTATCTGAATCTATTGCTGACGGAATTCTAAATTATTTTTGTAGTTTAAAAAACGAAAAGGTATAGATGTTATGGCAAATAAAAAGAAAACAGTTTTTATATGCAGTCAGTGCGGTTATGAATCTGCAAAATGGTACGGTAAGTGCCCCTCGTGTGGTGAATGGGACTGTCTGAACGAGGAGCAGATAATTACGGAAGTGTCTTCCGCAAAGTCATCACGCAATTCGCTTTCGGCATACAGCGGTAAGGCACTGCATCTTTCAAGCATTGATTCATCAAGCGAATTAAGGTATGACACGGGAATCAAGGAGCTTAACCGTGTGCTCGGCGGAGGTCTTGTAAAAGGTTCGCTCGTACTGCTTTGCGGTGATCCGGGTATTGGTAAATCTACTATACTTATGCAGTTGTGCAGCCATACCGCCGACAGAATGAAAGTGCTGTATGTTTCGGGTGAGGAATCGGCATATCAAATCAAAATGCGCGCCAAGCGTCTTGGCGTAACATCTGACGGTCTTTCAATTATGTGCGATACCGATGCGGAAAATATATGTGAATACATAAGAACCGAAAAACCTGACATTGTTATGATTGATTCAATACAAACAATGAGTATAAGCGATATTTCCTCCGGCACGGGCAGTGTAACTCAGGTGCGCGAGTGCACAAATCTTTTTATGCGTACTGCCAAAAATAACGATGTATCAATTATTCTTGTCGGTCATGTAAATAAAGACGGCAACATTGCCGGTCCGAAAGTACTTGAGCATATTGTTGATACTGTTTTACATTTTGAAGGCGAGCGCAATCTTTCATACAGAATTTTGCGTTCAATAAAAAACCGTTTCGGCTCTACCAATGAAATCGGTGTGTTTGAAATGACGGGTAAGGGACTTGTTGAAATAGAAAGCCCGTCGCTTGCCATGATATCCGGCAGACCCGTAAATGTTTCAGGTACTTGTGTTACATGCCTTATAGAAGGCTCAAGACCCATTCTTGCCGAGGTACAGGGTCTTGCCACAACATCGGGCTTCGGCAATCCGCGCAGAATGGCGGCAGGTTTTGACTACAACAGAATGGCAATGCTTATAGCTATTCTCGAAAAGCGAGCGGGTTATTTCTTCGGTAATATGGATTGCTATGT
>JAZUJG010000154.1:0-4645 GCA_045642645.1 Acutalibacteraceae bacterium
CTGAAAATCGAAGCCCCCGAAAGTATGTAACGCTTCGCTTAATGAACAATGCATAACGAATAATGAATAATTGCGGGGCGCAAGCGCCGATTATAGCAATACAGCAAAGACTGTCACATTTAGATGCATAGAAAAAAACAAAGGCTTTACGGTTTATTAAACTTAATTCACCGTAAAGCCTTTGTTTTTTAATTATTCTGTTTTCAAGTCTGCGATTATTTCAACAGCCATTCATAATCCTGACGGCAATTAATACAATAATCAATGTAAACGGTTTTGCCGACCACTTGGTATATAAGCATATAACGCTCATCAAATGTTATACACCTGTACTGATGCTTCGGAATATACATTCCGTTAAACCACGGGCATCTGTTCGGCATCACCTGCAATGACAGTGCCGTTTCAAAAAAGTCATCGGTCAATTTTTCCGCCGCGTGAACGCTGACCTTTGCGAGAAATGCAGCATTTGAAACCAGCATATCTTTTGCTTTTTTTGAAATTATTACAGAATATTCGCCGTTATCCATTGCGCACCTCTGCAACAGCGGCTTTCATTGCCGCTGCAACCTCATTTACGGAATAACCCGTTTCACCGTTCAAACGCGCCTCCTCAACGGCAAGAAGTTCCTCGCGCAATGTGAGCATTTTTTCGCGTTTTGTAAAAGCATCTATATCCATTACCACCAAATCGCCCTCGCCGTTTTTGGTGAGATATATCGGCTCTCCTGTTTTTTTGCAAAGCTCCGCAATTTCATTATAATTTTGCCTTATTGCAGCCGATGGGCGTATATTCATAATTCTCAACCGCCTTGTAGTAATATTATAGTATAATTATATATAAATTATACTATAATGTCAAGTTTTCTTACTTGATTCACAATTCTATGATGTTTTCCGCTGCGGCATTAAGGTTAACTATCTCATACTCGCCGCTGCAAAGCTCGGTGAACGAGCACTGCTCATCCTTGAACATAAAGCCTGCGGGCAGCTTTATCTGACCGTTTAAGGTCGCGGGGGCATTTACGGTAAGCGTATAATCCCTGCCGGTGCGCTCCCATTTAACGGTAACTCTGCCGTCAACGGTTTCGTGGTAGGCGGCGGCATTATCGAGTGCGGAAATGAAGCACGGCTCAATATTTACGCTGTGAACATCCTCGCGGTCGGGGTTGACCTTTATACCGCCGATGTATTCAATGAAGAATGCCGAAATATCGCCGAGGAAGTGGTGGTTGAGCGAATTGGGATACTCGTCGCCGCGTTTGAAATCCTCGGGCAGTGCGGTAAGTCCGCGTGTAACGAAATTGCCGTATGAGGGGTAGTCGGGTCTTGCAAGCATTTTATAGGCAAGGTCGTATTCGCCGAAATCGGCAAGCACACGGAACAGCACCTGAATGCCGATAAAGCCGCAGTCGATATGGTCATCGGTGCGCTTGATTATTTCAAGCAGCTTTTTGAATGCCGCAGGCTTTTCGCCCGGCTCGAAAACATTGTGGTAAATCGCAAGCGCCTGCGAGGTCTGGCAATCGCCGATAGCGGTCATTGTGTTGAAATCAATAAGGTATTTTCTGACTGCCGCACGAATTTCCGCATACAAATCATCGGTGAATTTCTTCTGATGAGCCATATTCAGCACACCGAAAATATACGATGCCATATCGAGAATGTTCATTGAAATAACACTGTCGGTAAATTCAAGCGGAGATTTTATTACGGTTACGGGCAGCCAGTCGCCCAAGCCCAGCTCCACAGTGCCGCGCGCAGTACGGTGGTTTGCAAGGTACGCAACATAGCGGAAAATGGCATCGGCATTTTCTTCAAGCACGGTTTTGTCGCCGCGCATAATGTACATATAATACGGCAGTTTCGTGAGTACGGTATCCCATTCGGGACCGTTGCCCCACTTAAAGCCCCAGCCCGCCGTGGGTACAATGCCGGGTATGGCACCGTCGGCACGCTGGCAGGCGCGAATGTTCCTTAACCACTCGGCATAGCTCTTTTCGGGTGAGAAGTTGAGCATTGTCTGCACGCACGAAGCGGCGGCATCGCCCGTCCAGCCGTTCTTTTCGCGGTGAGGGCAATCTGTGGGGAAGTAATAGAAATTGGAAAGCGTGGAGTTTTTGGTCATAGCCTGCAGCTTTGTGGTAACGGGGTCGCTGCAGCGGAAGCCGCCGCGCTCTTTTATTGAAGATGAGCAGACTATCATGGTAAGCAGATTTTCGGTTGCCTGCGCCTCGGTAAGACCTAAAACAAGGCAGTAGCGGTAGCCGTGGTATGTGAACTGCGGCTCAAAAATCTCCTCACCCTCGCCTTTAAGGATATAAACATCGCGCTGGCTGTAGCCGTCGGGGTAGAAATTGATATTGGAAATATCAGCTTCGCCGTTTTCGTTTATGTATTCGCCGAACTGCAAATCTATCTGCTGACCGCGTTCGCCGCTGATTTTAAGGCGCACTATGCCTGCGGTATTTATGCCGAAATCATAGAGGTAGCCGACCTTTTCGGTGCTTGCGAACGGATTGGGCGTTTTCGGCACATCGCCGCGCGGTCTGAACTCCGCAAGTGTGCATTTTTTAACGGAAATGGGGCTTAAATGCCTTATGGGCAGAATTGCATCTGCCGTGCAGAGCCTGCGCTCGCCGCGCGGAGTTTCGGCAATAAGGGCGTTCTCCCATTCGTCGTCAATAAAATCCGCCTGCGACCAGCCGGTAATTTCACGGCGGGCATCGTAAACAACGCCGCAGCGCATATCGTCAAACAGCACGGGCGACGGTGCGGTTTTCACGGATGTATCTGCTTCAATAACGGCGGTTTTGCCGTCCTGCCGCGTAACCTCCAGGGCAAATGCCACGCGGGGCGCGCCGCGGAATTCGGCATCGTCAAGGTCCCATATCTGACCGCCGATATTATTCTGAAAGCCGTTGCCGAGCTGAATACCGATGGCGTTTCTGCCCTCGGCAATATAGCCGGTAATATCGTACTCATCGTAGTAAACAATATCGTCGGGGTTTGAAATATACGGCGCAAGCAGACCTTTTGTGATTTTCTGCCCGTTTATATAAAGCTCATAAAAGCCCGCACAACCGACGGTTACGGTGCATTTTGAGGGAATGAAATCCGCAATAAAGGTTTTTCTGAAATAAGGCGACGGCACCGCCTTTGTGTAGGTGGAGTAGTCGTGCGTGGCACAAATAAACTTTCTTGAAAGCATAATGCGCTCCCCTTTCCTTTTAATAAATATATAATACTCCATTTGCATTTGAAGTTCAATAAAAAAATACAATCTTGCACATTGTGCGGATATATTGTAGTATATATGTATCTTCATTTTGAGAGGAACTGTATGAAACTTTTCGAGCAATTTATTTCACTTTCGCGCTCCGCCGCACAGATACTCGGCTGCGGCGCGCCGTCATTACGCAAGCTCGCCCCGCGCAAGCATAAAACCGAAAGCGGCGGCTGCGCCGTTTTCCGCTTTGACGGATTTCAATTCAATGTGTATTTCATAGAGCAGGGCATTCGCCGCTATTACGACAATACGCTTTTTGTAACCGCGTGCTTTGACCGCTGCGACTGGCTGCCGTTCTCGCTTTACGACATAATCGCCGCAGTTAAGCCCGACGATTTTGAGCCGTGCGTGTTCACGCAGCTTGACACGCCGGAAAAGCTGTCGCTGTACTACGCCGCGGTTATTAAAAAACTCGCGGAACTTGTTTCGCTGCTTGACGAAGCCTGCAAAGACGGCGTTGTAATAAACAAAATAATAGCCGCGCAGCGTGATGCGGTGGGCAATTACATAGGTCAGCCGCTTGACGTGCTCGATTTTTCGGTGCCGTCGGTGGCAAGGCTTGTGAACGCGCTGATTTCGCGCTATATAGACGACCAGAACGAAGAATCGCTTTTCGGCGGTCAGGGCGAATTTTATGCAGGCGGCGGCAAAAAGAGCCTGAAAGCCTTAAAGCATATACGCCGCAAAACACAGTACCAGCAAAACCTTATCGCCTATATCGAGGCGGGCGGCGAGGCACAGAATTCGCCGTTTGTATATGAGGGCGGTATGAGCCTTAAAACCAAAAAACTGATAGTTTATATTGCAGCGGCGGCGGTTTTCATACTTGCATTCAGCGCGGTATCGGCTCTGCTGTGTTATCTTGCAAGGCCCGTTTTCTTTAAAAGCGCGGTAATAATAACGGGCTTTAAGGAAAGCCTTGTGCTTTTACCCGTATTTGACTGCGTTGCAGGCTGCGCCGCCGCTTACAAGGCTGCGGAGCTTTACGAAAAGCATGCACGCAAAAAGAAAAACTGCTCTGTTCCCGCACAGAGCAAAACCGCAAAAGCGGTATTCAAGGCAATTACGCTTTTGGGCGAAGCGCTTGTAATCGCCGGTTGCATTGTCTCAATGTATTCGCAATGCGTTTTTTATGAGGAAAAAGTCGCTTATAACGAAGCATTTTTCCCGACATCGCACTATGCGGTCGAATACTCCGCCATAGACCGCGCGGTTATTAAAAAAGGCTACCCCGACGGCGAAGAAATAAGCGATGACCCGCATATTGAACTGATACTGAAAAGCGGCGACATCGCAGATTTATACAATTCCACATTTCTTACATACGGCGAATTTGAAAAAACCGCCGCAGACTTT
>JAZUJG010000155.1:0-5447 GCA_045642645.1 Acutalibacteraceae bacterium
CACAGTAAGATTTGAAAGTGCAAGCACGAATTTATTTGTGACTGCCGCGAGGCTTTCGCACGCAAGACCGATTACCTCCACAACATTTTCGGTGCCGACTTCGCCGAAGCACTCAACACCGCACTGCATAAGCTCGCGGAACGAGTTGCTGCTTTTGGAAACGCGGTAAACATTTTCGTTATAATACACCTTTTGTATTTTTCCGGGTGTGTCGGTGCTGTTTTTAATAATGGAAAGCGTGACGTCGGGCTTTAACGCCATAAGCTTGCCGTTTGTGTCGGTGAATGTTATTACATTGTCCGAAACCAAAAAATCCTTGTTGCGCGAATAGAAATCGTATTCCTCAAATTTACCCATTCTGTAAGGGGTATAGCCGCACGAGGAATAAAGACTGCGCAAAGCGAACACGGTTTTTTCGCCGCTTTGCAGTACGCTGTCGTTAATTATCATTGTTGCCCTCTCCCAAACTCTTTATTGCTTTTTTGTAGCCGCCGCTGCCGTAATTGAGGCTGCGGTTTACCCTGCTTATAGTGGCGGTGCTTATACCGATATTTTCGGAAATTTTCTGGTACGAGCAGCCGTCATTCAAAAGCACGGCAGTTTCAAAGCGCTGTGCCATATCGAGTATCTCTTTTACTGTGCAGAGATCCTCAAAAAAATCATAGCACTCATCAATGCTTTTAAGATTCAATATTACCTTAAACAAATTATCTATGGATTCGTTACGGTAATTCTGCATAAATCACGCCTCACTTTAATCATTTTAATACTCTACCATATTACCGCACTAAAGCGGTAAAGTCAACAAAATATTTGTACTTGAAAACAATTTCGGGAAAATAGCAAATATGCACGCAAATAACCGCCGCATTATTGTATAATACGGCGGTTTTGTTAATATGTCAGGCACAGGTAAAGCCGATATTATTTGCTTTTTTCCTTAATTCCGTAGAAGTGGATAACATTCATATCATCTTCACAGTCGTTGCCGTGAGCACCGAAATTACCTATGACCTTGTGGCAGCCGTGGTCGGGGCAGAAGCCGTAAAACACATTGTGCTGTTTCCACGAGCTTTTTATTTTATTTACAAGAGTTTTATAGAAAGCTATGTTCTTTTCAAGTTCGGCAAGCGATTCCTCACCCTCGGGGGCGTGCTTGTGCATGGTGGAATCGTAATTGCCGTTGTAAACGGCTATAAAGTCATACTCATCGCTTTCTATAAGCTCCAGCGCCTTGGCATTCACCTCATCAACGGTATCATAAATGAAATAGTCCATTTCGCGTTCAAGGAAGATTTTGGAGATACTGTCGCCCTCAGTGGAAACTATGGCAGGCTTTTTGCCGTTTTTAATGAGGTAATCAAAAAGCGTGGGTACGGTAAGCACGGGCTTTTCGTACTTTTTGATGCCGTGAATTTCGGGCATAACGCCGGAATACATCGAAGCAAAGCATACGGGTGTTACGCTCGGCATAACCGAAAGCATAGGCAGTGCCAGATCCGAACGGATAGCGGCATCGGTGAATTTTTCGGTATATTTTTGGTATATCCACAAAGCAACGGCATCGGGGTTATAGATAACCGCGCGGTCAATGCGCTCCTCACCGAGCTTTTTCTTTTTAAGTGCATCAATAACGGGATTTTTCGGCGCGAGCGTATCGGGCGTGTAAAGCCCCATAATATCGAGCACGGTGGCGCAAAGCGTTGAAATGCAAACTGAACTGTTAAGGTCTGCCATTTATATCACCCTTAAAATGCAAAATATTTTTTATTAAAGCGTTTCATTCTGCCGTTGATTGCTTTAAGAATTTCGGCGGCTTCTTCGCGCTCGGAAGCGGTACCCGTAACATACTGCTTCATAAGCCTGCCCTCTTCCCAGCAAAGCTCATCGTGGCGCGGGAAATAGTTTTTGATAAGGAAGCAGCCGTATCTGACAAGGCGGTTGTCGCCCACGATACGAAATTCCTCGCTTATGGTATCCACCGCTACCGAGTAGTAGTCCTTAATTGCTTTAATGAGTGCCGTGCGCTCATTTTCGGCGGAGAATACTATGGTGGAGCAGATGTAGGCGTTGCGGTTAAGCGGGTATGAGGAATGGCTGTCGGTACTGCCGACGATGGGGAAGCGGTTGCCCTTTGCCTTTTCCTCGTAATATCTTACGGTCTGGAAGCCGTTATGCTCAAAGTAATTTTCGCCGCCGAGCACCTCAAAGGCATCGAAAGGCTTGGTCGCCATAAGGTAATCGGTGAATGCTTCGGGAATGTGGTAAACATTCTTGCGCCAGGTGGGATGTGCGAAAATACCGAGACCGTTTGCATCCCTGATACTGTCAAAAATCCATTTGCATACTGCGGCGGGAACGGCATCCACATTTTCGGGCACTTCGATTTCATCCGCGAGTGCCTGCATTTTATCCTCGTATTCCTCCATAGTCATAACATCGGGAACATTTTCGGTCCTTGTGGCGCGAACGGAAATATCCTTGCCGACCTCCTCGACCGCAACGGATTCAACAAGTGAATTTATGCTGTATTCGCCGCCGAAGTTGACTATGTGAACATCGTTCGTCTTGCCGTGAACAGGGGGCATATGTACCTCCTCGCCCTGCACGATATTAAGCTCTATCGGCACATCCTTATATGCCTTTATGGCGTTGAGCGAGGGGTAATATCTTCTGTGGTCGCTCACGACCATAAAATCGTAGCCATGGCGGCGGTAGTTTGCGCAAACGACCTCGGGGTCCTGATTGCCGTCGGAATTATTTGTGTGCATATGAAGGTCGCCTATAAAGGGGTACCTGCCGGCAAGGTCGGCGGCAACGCAGTAAACGGGAAACTGATTTATGCGCTTGCCCTCGTCATCGAGAAATCTTATAAGGTATTCCTGCTCGCCGTTAAAGGTGTGCTTAAAGGTGAAGTTGCCCTCGGAGTCGGATTTAACCTTTTCATACTGAAAATCGGCGGTTGCGGGGAAATCGCGCGGGTCGCCCATTTCCATAGCGCAGAATACAACATCGTATTCCTTGTTCGGCTCAAACTGCGGCTCTCTGCCGAGCCTTCTTATATGTATTTCGGTTTCCTGCCCGTCCTTGAAAACAAGCGGGAAAACATCGTAATCGTAAAGATTTTCAGTGAATTTGAAAGCCATAATAATACCTCCGTCAGAGAAGAATTTTAACGACCTCGGGAAAATCGAGGTAATTGTCGATAGTTAAGTAATTGAAATCGGAAGCGTAAACCGCTTCATCGTTGCCGCCCGTGCCGTAATCATCGCCAACATAGACCGCTTCGCTGTGAGCTATACCGTAACGCTCGCAGTATTTTGAGAGCGCATAGTATTTATCGAACGGTGCGGGCGCCATATCAAAGCTCGATGAACCGCCCACAAACACCGTGTACTCGGGAAAAAGCGCCTTTACTTCATCATAAATCGCGCGGCGCTTTTCGCGTGTGGGGTCGAACGCGAGCTTGTCGGGCTGCAGTGCCTTGGTGCCGAGTAAGGGAATGGTTACACAGCCGGAATCGTGAAATTCGGTATTGTCGCCGCGGTACTCGGTAAAGCCGTATTTATTGCGAAGACTCGTTACGCGCTCATCTACGCTTTTGCGGTCAACGGGGCATTTTTCATCGTAAACGGTAACGAGTCCGCCGCTTTTTTCATCGTATTGCGCGAACTGCATACCGTAATTGCCGATAATATCTATGGGATACGCGCCCATCTGATTGAAAATGCGCATACAGCTGCCCGCGCCGACCATAAGCAGCCTGTACTTTTTGCCGAGCGCATCAAGCACCGCGCGGTGCTCCGCCGAAAGCGGCGTTTTGTGCTGGGTGAGCGTGCCGTCAAGGTCAAAGGCAACGAGCTTAATTTTGTTTATATCCATTATCTTACGATATCCACCGATTTGCCGGTTGAAGCGGAAAGGTAAACCGCATCGAGTATTCTCATAAGCTCAACGCCGTCATCTGCGGTGGCTATGCACTTTGCCTTGCCTTCAACGGAGTCGACAAAGTTCTTGATTTCGCGTTTGAAATCGCGTCCGAAATCGAAATCGGTTTCACCCTTAATGTTGATATCGGCAAGTCTGCCGTTACACTCGGTGTGCAGCTCAAACGGAGTGAGCGTAAGACCTGCCTTGTCACCGAAGAATTCAAGGTCGCCGGAGCCGTTTTTGATATTGAGGTTAAAGCTCGCCTCAACATAAAGCACTGCGCCGTTGTCAAATCTTATCATGGCGGTAGCGAGGTCCTCAACGGTGAAAATCGGCTTTTCGACCACGGTTTCGGACTCCCACTCGGTATTACCGATATGGTCGCGCGCGCCGATTTTGTCAAATGTGGCGCCGAACACGGTCACGGGCTTGGGGTTGCCCATTATGTACCTTGAAAGGTCGATTACGTGAACGCCGAGGTCTATAAGCGGGCCGCCGCCGGAGCGGGATTTGTCACCGAACCAGCCGCCCGGGAAACCGCTGCGGCGCAGGTACGAAGCCTTGGCATAGTAAATATCACCGAGGTAGCCTTTATCTATAAAATCAATAGCCGATGCGGCATCGCTGCCCTGACGGCGCACAAAGCCTATCATAAGGAGCTTGCCGTTCTTTTCGGCGGCTTCTTTCATTGCAAGAGCCTCGGCGGTGTTCATAGCCATGGGCTTTTCGCATATAACGTTGCAGCCTGCGTTCAGAGCGGCAATGGTGCATTCCGCGTGGGCGCTGTTCCAGGTGCATACGCTTACAAGGTCAAGCTGATTTTCTTTGAGCATATCGTAGCAATTATCGTAATAATTCTTTATATTATATTTTTCGGCATAGCTTTTCGCCTTTTCGGCATCAATATCGCAGCAGGCGACGACCTCCACCCTGTCGCCGAGTGCACGATAGCCGCTCATATGGCAGTTTGAAATGCCGCCGTTGCCGATAATACCAACCTTAAGTGACATAAATATTCCCCTTTCGTTTATATAAAACTTATGTAAACATTTTAACACTTAATTTAAAAAAGTACACCCCTTTTTGCATTTTTATTCCATAAAAATGCAATGAATAATGCATAATTAATAATGAATAATTGCGGGGCGCAAAGCGCCGGATTATATTAAACACACATTACAAAAAACAACGCGGTTTCGTGAAAACTGCGTTGTTTTTAATAAGCCGATTATAATCCGTGCCGAAGGCACCCGAAATTATTCATCATTCGTTACTCGTTATTCATTAAGAATCTGTGCTTCTGCGCAACATCTGTACACAAAAAAGATGCAGAAGTGCCGGATTATATTGCCGCCTGCGGCGGTGAGAATTAAACACACATTACAAAAAACAACGCGGTTTCGTAAAAACTGCGTTGTTTTTAATAAGCCGATTATAATCCGTGCCGAAGGCACCCGAAATTATTCATCATTCGTTACTCGTTATTCATTAAGAATCTGTGCTTCTGCGCAACATCT
>JAZUJG010000156.1:0-1735 GCA_045642645.1 Acutalibacteraceae bacterium
AAAGAAGCGGACAAGCCCTTTTCCAATGTTCCCAAAATACCCGACGGCATAAAGCAGCGCTTTATCGTTGCCATAATTTCGGTAATTCTGCTTATACCGAATGTGGTGTGCATATTTGTAAATCTGTTCTTTTCGCCGTCATTTTACTGGTTTGTGTATGTGCTTGCTTCGAGCCTGCTTGTGTGGGTGGTGTTCGTTTTTCCGTTCGTTACAAAAAAACCGCAGCCGTATCTGATGTGGGGGTTTGACACGCTCGCGTGCGCGGCATACATATATGTGTTCTATGCAATGTTCCGCGAAAACAATCTGTGGTATTTCAAAATCGCGCTGCCCATCACGCTTACCGCTTCGCTATGTGTGCTTATTTTCATAGCGTGGGTGCGCAAAAGGAAACACCACTGGTCATCAAAAATGCTGCACGTATCCATAGATATTTTTGCGGTAGCCGCCGTGTCCGCTCTTGCATTCTTCTTATCCGGCATTTACATCGCGGCGGAAATATTCCTCATAATCGCGCTTTCCGAGCTTGTATTCGTTGCGTTCTCCTGCTACTGCAACCGCAGTAAAAAGGTCAGAGCGTGGCTTTCAAAAAAACTGACATATTAAACCGGAGGTAATTATGAAGCATCAGGACATTATTTCACAGATGACTCTTGAAGAAAAAGCAAAATTCTGTTCCGGCAAGGATTACTGGCATACCGACGAGCTCGAAAAGCTCGGTATCCCCTCTGTTATGTGGACCGACGGCCCTCACGGCATAAGAAAACGCTCCGAAAAAAAGGATAAGGACCAGCAGATGAGCCTTAAAGGCGTGCCCGCAATATGCTTCCCCACCGCCGCCTCCACGGCTTGCTCGTGGGATCCCGACCTTATCTGCGAAATGGGCAAGCTGCTCGGTGAGGAATGCTTAAAGGAGCAGGTCGCCGTTCTTCTGGGACCGGGCACCAACATCAAGCGTTCACCCCTCTGCGGCAGAAACTTTGAATATTTTTCAGAAGACCCGTTCCTTGCGGGCGAAATTGCCGCCGCATTCGTAAACGGCGTGCAGTCAAACGGCATAGGCACATCCTTAAAGCACTTTGCCGCAAACAATCAGGAAACCCGCCGTATGACCATAGACAGCGTAGTAGACGAGCGCGCACTGCGCGAAATCTACCTTACCGCGTTTGAAAAGGTCGTAAAGCAGGCTCAGCCGTGGACCATTATGTGCGCCTACAACCGTCTTAACGGCACCTACTGCGCCGAAAATAAGTGGCTGCTTACCGATGTTCTGCGCGATGAGTGGGGCTACAAGGGTATGATAGTTACCGACTGGGGCGCCGAAAATGACCGTGTAAGCGGTCTGCTCGCGGGGCAGGAGCTTGAAATGCCCACCTCCAACGGCGAGGGCGATGCGCAGATAGTTGCCGCCGTAAAGGACGGCAGAATTCCCGAGAGCTTTCTCGATGAATCCGTTGACCGTATTCTCGACGTTATTCTGAATGCAAAATCCGTGCTCGGTGAGCACAGCTACGATGAAAAAGCACACCACGCCAAAGCACGCGAAATCGCTTCGCAGTGTATGGTGCTTCTTAAAAACGACGGCGGTATTCTGCCGCTGAGTAAATCCGCAAATATCGCCGTAATCGGCGAAATGGCGAAGAAGCCGCGTTTTCAGGGCGCGGGCAGCTCGATAGTAAACGCAATCAAAATCGACTGCGCCTACGATTTTATTAAGGAAAAATGCCCGAACACA
>JAZUJG010000157.1:0-3464 GCA_045642645.1 Acutalibacteraceae bacterium
CTCCAAGATTAGATTTCCCATAACTTAAGTTAGTAAGACCCCACAAGGACTATGTGGTTGATAGGCTGCGTGTGTAAGCACAGTGATGTGTTCAGCTAAGCAGTACTAATAGGTCGAGGGCTTGACCATTTCCTTTGGTTCTCGCTTTCCTTTGTTCAGTTTTCAGGGTACATACCTTAAACTGATAATTTGGTCGAGGCAATAGCCTCGGCTTTATTTTTTTATATTTTTATGTTAAAATATAAATGAAATGTAACCTTTTAATGATTTTACTGATATACAGGTTGTAAAGTGCTTTACAACGAAAGGAGTGACGGCGTTGCTTGATGAACAAATAGTCGATTTATTCATTAAACGCGATGAATCCGCCATAAACGAAACAAAAAATAAATTCGGCACAAAGCTCTGCCGCATTGCAGATAATATTCTGCATAATGCCGAGGATTCAGCCGAATGTGAAAATGAAACATATCTTAAAGCATGGAATACCATACCGCCTAATGAGCCGCGCACATATCTTTTTGCATACCTTGCAAAAATAATTCGCGCTGTTGCCATTAACAGATTTAAGGCAAATACGGCACAAAAGCGCAATGCCGAATTCTGTGAACTGACACAGGAGATTGAAACCGTATTGCCTGCGAATTTCAGTGCCGAAAAGGAATATGATGCCAAAAAGCTTTGTACGCTTGTTAATGATTTTTTGTATTCCCAGCCGCCCGAAAAGCGCAATATTTTCATACGCCGCTATTGGTTTTGCGATTCCGTGCACGATATTGCCGCAATGTATTCACTTACCGACGGTAAGGTGAAGACCGTTCTTTTTCGCGTTCGTGCCGATTTGAAGGCATTTCTTGAAAAGGAGGACTATGTAATATGAACGGTGAGCAATTTCTTGAAAATATCAATGATATTGATAATGAACTTATAATTAATTCGCAGAATAAATCAAATAAAAAGAAAAGCATGTTTGTGATGATCGGCGCAGCCGCAGCTGCTTTTGTGCTGATTTTAAGTGTAGTTACTGTTTCCGTAGGCAGCAAACCGAAATTCACTTTCACCGCACCACAAGGTGAGGTTGTTACCTTTATACAAAGTAAAATTATTAACGATTTTAATCAAAAATCCGTCGATATAAATGCCGATTTTCGTGTGCTTGACAATGAAGAAAGCGATGTTGTCGGTATTGACCTTACGGATTCCTGCGCATTTTTCAGTAAAGATACCGGTGATGTTTTGTATTTAGAAGGCAGGTATAACGATTCTCATATTTACATCAGCTCGGGTGATGCCGATTACCGCGATGCAATTATCGAAACGGATAATGATACTGTCTGCAAAATCGGGGGTACGGATGTTTTGACCGGACTTTTTGTTACCGATGCAAACAGTAAAGGGGTAAAAACCGCTATTTTCTATGCCGAATTTACTGTTAACGGCAATACGGTGTATATTGAACGCGCGGGG
Organism: Acutalibacteraceae bacterium; assembly: GCA_045642645.1. Classification (GTDB taxonomy): domain Bacteria; phylum Bacillota; class Clostridia; order Oscillospirales; family Acutalibacteraceae; genus DTU089. Next base: position 1,468 of record JAZUJG010000157.1, read on the forward strand.
GATTACGAAAATGCCGAAACGGTCGGTAATGAGCTAACGCATCAGATTACCGAAATAATCAGCGCCGGAATTGATTTGAACAAATTAAAATAACAGTATAAGCAAAGCACTCGGAGTTGTGGCTCCGAGTGCTGATTTTTTTATTTACATATTTCGTAACTTACAATATAATGGTTAACTTTTGTGAAAAGTCTTATCGTTTGTTCGTTCTAAAAGATAATCAATTGATACATTGAAATAATCTGCGATTTTAATGAGCGTTTGATAGTCGGCTTCCCGTTCGCCGTTTTCATATCGGCTTATGGAGTTTTGATTCAGTGATAAATCCATTGCCATTTTCAACTGCGATATTCCGAGCGATACCCTTAATTCACGCATCCTCATATAAAACATTCCTTATATGTTTGTTAATATTTAGTATTGACAATATTATACCAATATGGTATATTACAAATATCCCAATTTGGTATACAGGAGGTAAATTATGAAAAAAGATAGTAATTTGTGGATGTTTATTGCCATAGCAATTTGCGGCTGTGTGTTAATGTCGATTATTGCGACAAATGCAGTCGGCACATTTGCATTGGTATATTCACTCAAAAACACCCCGGAGTCAGAGGATTCTTTCCAAGTTTATACAGTTCCGTCAATTTCGGGTAATACGGGTAATAATTCCGGTTCGTCAAATGTAAGTGGCGGTAATTCATCACAACAAGCAACGCCTCCGGTTACGCAGGTTCCCGTTACACAATCTTCATCATCAACTCAAAACAATAACAACAGTAATAAGAGCAATAATACTAATAACAATAAGCAAGAACAACCTGCTGTTCCAAGCAATAATAAAACTGAAAAACCCACTTCTGCTCCCACCAATAACAATAATGGCAGTATCAAAGTTAATCTTCCGAAAGTTCCGTTTACTGTTGAGCAGTACGATTACAGCGGAGTTCCGACATCAACTTATAAAGTAACCGCTATAAACTGTGCGACGGATGATGATGAAATAGAAATTACATTTTCCTGTCAGAAAATTAGCGATGCAGACGGCAACAGCAATACCGATAATTGCGAACTTGATCTTCAACTTATTGATTCAAAAGGGAATGTAGTTAAAAGCGGTTCGATTTACTCAAACGATATGCGAGTAGGTCAATCCGGTAACGAGATGTATAAAGAGTCTTTTAGCAACATTGCTTCCGGTACATACACATTGTATGCTGAAAGTTCATCAGCTAAATACAAAAAGTCTGCTGAAAATTATAATATTAAGCTGCCTGCCGTACCTGTAACTCTTAAAAACTATGATTATAGTGATAAGTTAACTTCAACTTTTAAAGTTTCAAATATTTCTTATAAAGTAGAAGGCAGTTATATTTATTATATTTTCTCTGTTTCTAAAACTGCAGATACAAGAGGGAATGGACAGAGTGATGTATGCAGAATAGCATGCAAGCTGTATGATAGTGACGGTAATGTTATAGATACAACACAATGGGAATCTGAAAGTCTGGCAGTAGGCGATAAAGTTACAAATGCAAAATATGATTATGCCTGTGTAAGAGTTGATAAACTTGATCCCAATGATGAATCCAGATTGGAAATAATAAGTGTTAACGGTATTGACTAATTACTGAAAAGCTTCCTAAACAAAAGCGACTCGGAAAAAATCCGAGTCGCTTTTCTATACGGAGTTTATTGATATATCCCGTCCAATATCTCCACCGCGTGCGCTATACATCCGTCGTCATTTGAACTTGTTATATACTTTGCCGCGGCGAGTGCCTCTTTTGAGCCGTTTTCGGGGGCAAATCCCGCATTTACGGCACGCAGCATATCAACATCATTATAGCCGACTCCTGCGGCGTAAATGTCCTTTTCTGCGCAGCCGAGGTGTCTGCCGAGCTTCAGAAGCCCGCTGCCCTTGTCAACGCCTTTTTTCAGTATCTCCACAAAATCGCCGGTAGTTTTCAGGTAATTGACTTCGGGGTGCTTTG
>JAZUJG010000158.1:0-3169 GCA_045642645.1 Acutalibacteraceae bacterium
GGCTTTCGCTTATAAAAGCACTGCTCAACATAATAACAAAGCCGTTTAAAAAGAACGGCAATGTGGAAACCTCGCTTATAGAGCAGTACCTGTACCCCAAAAAAGGCCCCGGTCAGCTCTGGGAAATGCTCGCCGCGAGAATTACGGATATGGGCGGTGCACTGCTTATGAACAGCACCGTTGACGAAATCTGCGTGACCGACGGCAGAATTGACAGCATCACTGTTGCCACACCGCAGGGCAGAACGGAATTCAAGGCGGATTACTACATCTCCACCATGGCGATAAAGGATTTAGTCGGCGCCATGGGCAATGTACCGCCGCGCGATGTACGCGAAATCGCGGAAAATCTCCCCTACCGCGACTTTATGACCGTTGGCCTTCTTGTAAACAGACTTAAACTTGAAAATAAGACAAAGCACAAAACTCTCGGCAACATTGTACCGGACTGCTGGATATATATTCAGGAGCGCGATGTGCGCATAGGCAGGCTGCAGATTTTTAACAACTGGTCGCCGTATATGGTAAAAGACCCCGAAAACACCGTCTGGGTAGGTCTTGAATACTTCTGCAACGAGGGCGACGAATTCTGGAATATGTCCGACAAAATGTTTACCGATATGGCTGTAAGCGAGCTTGAAAAAATCGGTATAATAGATAAAGAGGATGTGCTCGACAGTGTGCGCATAAAGGTGAAAAAAGCCTACCCCGCCTATTTCGGCTCTTATGAAAAATTCGACACCGTGCGCGAATACCTTGATAAACTGCCGAACCTTTACTGCATAGGCAGAAACGGTATGCACCGCTACAACAATATGGACCATTCAATGCTCACCGCGGTTGAAGCCGTGCGCGCAATCAGAAACGGCTCGACAGACAAAACACCGATTTGGAATGTGAACACCGAGCAGGAATACCACGAGGAAAAATGATATAATAAAACAAAAAACGGCGGAAATCCGAGTATCATTATGTATCGGATTTCCGCTGAAATATTATTTAAACAATTCAGAATGACTGCCTACGCGGTTTAACATTAAAACCAAAACATCGTCAAAAATCTCATAAATCAAAAGCCAATCCGGCTCAATATGGCACTCCCGGCAGCCTTTGTAATTTCCGGACAAATCGTGGTCACGGTATTTTTCATCCAACTGATTACCATTGGCAAGCATACCGATAACGTCAAACAACTTATCAATATCCTTACCTTGTTTTTTTGCAAGCTTTACATCTTTTTTGAACTGATTTGTAAAACGGACTTCATATTTCATACGCCGAGTGCCGCCCTTAAATCATCCATATTATTGAAGCCCTTGTTTTTCTTATCTTTTGTCAAAGCCCTGCCTTCTTCAATAGCGGCGGCAGTAATTTCATTAGGAACATCAAGCTTCACATCAAACGGCAAACCGCCCTGCCTGATAGCCTGACGCAAAAATATATTGACTGCCGTTGTCATATTCAGACCAAGTTGTTCAAAAAGCTTTTCGGCATTTGCTTTTACATCCGCATCTGTACGAATATTTATATTGGTTTGGTTAATCACAAAAACACCTCCATACCATTCTATACAAATTGTAACACATCATACACACAATGTCAACACAATTTCACCGCCAAGCAAAACAGAGCTGCAAAGTCCTTGCAGCTCTTATATTATGCGCTTTTCGTGCGGGGCTATTCTGCGGGCAAATGCCACCCCGCCGCCCTCTGCGCTTATCTTTGCCTATTGCATAGTATGCTTGTCAGAGGGTTTTGGTGAATGGCGCAAACTAAAAAAGCTGCTTCGGTTTTGTCTATCGATACAGCTTTTTTTAATTCATATTTATTACTTTTTCAAGCGAAACGATGCGCACGGTACCTTTAATGGCAACACTGCCGTCGGGCTCGGCTTTTACGCCGAGTGTGCCGCCGGGCTCGGCAAAATCGGCTTCAAACGGGCATTTGCCCTTGTCGGCATAATACACACCTGCCGCCGCGGTTCCGCTTGCGCAGGAATTCTCCCAAAAAAGCGTTCCCGAAGCAGGAACATACACCAGCGGCACGATTTTACCGTTCGGTCTGTCGATATTCATAATGCCGAGACTGTCGCAGCCGAGGGCCCTGCACCAGCTTTTTATTTCACCGGCAAACTGCTCGCTTTTAGCGGGGCACTCGTTTATTATGTGTGAAATGCCTGCGAATTTCACTGCGGGCAGACGGTATTGCGCGCCGCCGCAGGTAAGTGTCTGCACGGCAACACTTTCGGCTTTCGGCATATCAACACCGCAGAAAAAAGAATTTTCGGCTTTTTTTTCGATATGCACGCTCACCTTTTCGGGTGCACCGCTTACATCAAGCAGAATATCGCTGCTTTCGCCGTTTTGCAGTCCGTCTTCAAGGCACATTACCGCCGCGCACATCGAGGCGTTGCCGCAGAACTCGCCGCCCGCCATCCGCATACGGCGGTTTTTCACATCAAGGAACCCCACCTGCTCAACGGCAGGCTCGTTTTTCATTATGAGCGAGGCGACATACGGCTGACTGCCGATTTCGACCTCATCCGCAACGAGCGCCGTAATATTACCGGTCGGGTCAAGAATACTGTATTTAACCGTCATATATTTCCGTAGCCGCTGAGGAACTTTTTGGTGCGTTCCTCCTGCGTATCGTCAAAAACGTCCTCGGGTCTGCCCTGCTCCACTATGTAGCCATTGTCCATAAAAATGACTCTGTCGGAAACGGCTTTGGCAAACGCCATTTCGTGTGTAACTATAACCATCGTCATTTTTTCCTCGGCAAGCTGCTTTATCACCTTGAGCACCTCGCCCGTAAGCTCGGGGTCAAGTGCGGAGGTCGGCTCATCAAAGAACATAATATCCGGCTTCATGGCGAGTGCGCGCACAATGGAAACACGCTGCTGCTGACCGCCCGAAAGGTGGCACGGATATGAATCCTCCCTGCCCTCAAGCCCCATTTTTTTAAGCAGCACTTTCGCTTCCGCCTCAACCTCGGCTTTATCGCGTTTAAGCACACTGACAGGGGCATCGGTTACATTCTTCAACACCGTGTAGTGCGGAAAAAGATTGAAATTCTGAAACACAAGTCCGAAATTCTTTTTGAATTCCCTAAGCTGTGCATTCGAAACGTATTTTGCCTTGCCGGAGTCATCGTTTTTTACGGCAACGGC
>JAZUJG010000159.1:0-4942 GCA_045642645.1 Acutalibacteraceae bacterium
GCTGCATATTCTGCATAGTCGATACGGAATAGGAAACCGCTCCCCACGCATCGTATGTGTAAGTCATTACAATTTCGCCGCTGTCGCTCACAAGCGCAGTTACATCGCCCTGCAGATTTTTCAGGTACAAATACGCAGTTGCGCCGTTGTAAATGAAGCCGCGCACTTCGCCGCATTCGTCGTATATAAACCTTGCGGTGTCGGAACGGTTATTCTGTGTGCAGGTTACGGCAATTAACTTGCCGTCGGAATACACATAGTCGTATTCCGCAGTAACAACACCGTTTGTTTTCACGGTCTTGTTATACCGCATTCCGTCAACATCGTAGGTGTATTCTATACTTTTGCCGCCTTTGGTGTAGCTTGTAAGCTCGCGCCCGCGCCAGGTCAGCGCCGCGCCGAGGTATGTTACCGGGTTGCCTATGGCATCGTAGCTTATTTGCTGCCCGTCAAAGCTCACAAGGCGGTCTTCCCACAGGTTGCCGTCATAAACAAAAGTATGTGTTTCGGTTACATCGCCGAGCGCCTGACCCGATGAGGTTACGGTTTTGGCAGTAATGTTGCCGTTGCTGTCGTAAGCATAGCTTTCGGAGCCGCCGGGATATGTAACGGTTTTGAGCTGACCTGCCTCGTCATAAGTATAAGCGGTGCCGTTTACGGATGTAATTCTGCCCGAAGCATCATAACCGTAGTTATAATTCACGGTGCGGCTGCCGTTTATGCCGGAAATGCTCTGGCTGAGCAAGCTTACAAGATTTGTTGTAACATTTTCACCGTTTGAACAATAATTAAACGAGCTTGTGATTGACGCGGTTTCGGTCTCAACATTGTTAATGTTCTTTTTTGCCGTAACATTTGCGGTGTATGCTCTGCCGAACCAGTCGGAAACATTCTCCGTGCAGAGCTTTATTCCGTTTGCGGTTATGACCGAGCCGTCGGTCGTTCTGCCCGTGGCGCTGTCGTATGCGGATTCAAGTGTTTCAAGCTCAAAGGTCGTGCCGCCTGCGGTTTCGGTATAGCCGTTTTCGGTTTCTGCCGCCGAGTAAATAATTCCGCCTGTGCCGTCATAAACGGTGGTGCCGCTTTCGCCGTAACGGATATTGTAGCCGGTGCCGTGGTCAAGCAGCTCGGTAAGGCTGCCGAACTCATCGAAAATATACTCATACCTGATGCAGTCGCTGTTTTCGCCGTTTCTGACTGTATAGCAGTACACATCCTTTACGGCACCGTCGGCGGTGTAGTTGTACTCAACACTAAAGCCGTTGCCGTATGTGAGCATAACAACATTTGAATTGCGCGAGGCTCTGTTGTAGGTGTATGTGAGCAAGGGCGTTCCGTCAACACAAACAGTCTGCACTCTGCCCCAATCATCGTAACCGTATGTATATATTATATTTCCTTTTGAGATATTTGTCAACATATCGCCGTCATACGCCATAGCAACCGCAACCTGCAGCGCAGAATCCGCAAGCCCGGCAACATTTACGGCAGCGGCGGTAATGTAACCCATTGCATTTGTTGTGTAATTCACGGTGCCGGCTCCGGCTGCAGCCGAAGCAACGGTGTTGTCGCCGTTGTAGCCGTAGCTTACCGTGATATTGTCGGCAGAGGTTTCGGAAACAACTCTGTCCTTATCAGCAGAATATGTAACGGTTGACTGCATATAGTTACTGCCGTCAAATGAGGTATTTGTTACGACCGTACCGTCGGAATTTTCGGTTTCCTGTGCAAAGCGCCTGCTGCACTGTATGCAGGTGCACAGCTCCTGCGAAGCACATCTGCACGGGCAGTTTGTTTCTTCACAGTTTTCGCACTTGCAGTAATCATTGCAAAGCTCGCAGGTACATTCGCCGTCAACCGCACCTGTGCAGGTGCAGCTTTCACCGCCCGGGCAGCCCTCGCAGCCACAGATGCAGGGCGTTTCATCCTGCTCTGCAATGCCGTCAAGCGAGAGCTTAAAAGCATCGTCACTGCGGCTGAGCTCAACGCCGTGAACAAATACATCGTTGCAGATGTTCTTTGCTATTACGGTAACATCAACTGCCGTGGTATCCGCAGGCAATTCAAAGCATTCATTTACTACCTGCCAGCCCCTTACACCCTGCACTGCATTTACAGTGCAAAGCACTACCGGCTCGCCGTCACCGGGTACGGTAACATTTATCTGTAAAGCGCGTTCTTCTTCCCTCAAAAAAGCATAGTCAAAATCTTCGGCAAGCACGGGGTTGATTTCATCTGCAAAGAAAAATCCCTTTACCCATGCACCAACCGAGAAAATATCGCCGCTTTTGCCGTATATTTCAACATTCTGTGTTATGGATTTCACGCTGTTCACAAGCACAGCATTTTCATCGTTACTGCTGTAAGTCGGCAAACCGCCCGGGAATTTAACGGCTGTAATCTGTTCGCCGTTTATACTGTCCGCAACACAGCTTGTCGAAGAATCATTTGCACTCCAATATGCTGCCGAGCCGCCGGAATTTGCGGTAAACATTCCGTTTTTCACGGTATTGTACCCGGAAGCGCTCCTGCCGCGTTCCAGCTGAACGGCATCCACCGAATATTCGCCGGGCTCTGTCAAGCCAAACGAAACAGTAATATCCTTTACCTCGAAATCGGCAACAAGAGTTACAGAACAGCGCTCCCAACCGTCTGTGGAATCAACATACGCCGTTTTGATCAAAATTTCATTCGTATTATAACCCTCTGCAATCAATTCAAGGCACAATTTGCCGGTATTGCCGGCAGCGGATTTCACATAAGCGGAAAAAGTGAATTCTTTGCCGCCGTTAATTTCATACGACTGTGTTTCTCTGTCCTCTGTATCGCTGCCGGAAACATTGCATACATAAGAACCGTTAAATGCATCTGCCGAATATGTGCGGCTGAAGGTGTTATCCCAGTATTTTGCCTTGGACTCACCGGAGCCGGTTTTCTTTTCTTCAAACGAAGGGTTGCTTAAATAATTTTCGGAATTAAGCTGCCACCCGGATGATGAAATTATATCGGAATCTGCACTGTTTTTATAAAACAAGCCGTTATCTGCGGCGATATACAAAGCTTCACCGCAGCCGTTAAAAATATATGAAGCCGTCTTGGTCACAACTGAACCGATCGTCTTTTCCACATTTACATTTTTGCCGCTGAGCGCAGTAAATTCCGTAATCTCGCCGGTTGTACCGGAGGCGGTCTGTTCCGCAATTTCACAGATTTTTCCTGCTGAATTGTAGCTGTATTTATAGCGGTATCCGCCGCAGCTTGCCGCATACTCGATTTTGCCGTCAGTCAGATATGTGTATGAGGCATACCCGCCGTCCGGGTAATTAACGCGCAGCAGATCGCCTGCGGTGTTGTATTGGTATGTTGTACGCAGCGCCGTGCTTGTGCTGCCTGCGTTTATCGGGGTTCCGTCGGCATTTTTACAGGTAACAGAGCACAACATACCATCCGAGTTATACTCAAAATCGAATTTTCTGCCGGCGCCGTCCGTAATATAATCAATAGCAAACATTCCGCCGAATTCGTCTTCATATTCTTCAAGATAATAAATTGAAATGTGCGGGTCTGTAAGCTGTGATTCCTCATTGGGATACACGGCATTAACCAAGCCGTCCTCGCTGAAATATTTGACTTCACCTGTCGGTGTTGTCAATTTCATATTATCTAAATCATCACTGCCCTCCGGGTCAATAAGCTCAAGTGAATATCCCGATACACCGGAAGCATCAGTTTCATATACTACTGTTTCATCTTCGTACTTTACATTAAACACCGCCGCAGTTCCTGCAGAGGTATAGAAAACCAGTTGTGTTCCGGTTAGGCTGAACAGCATTTCGTTGTATGCGGACATCCAACCGTTGCCGTATGGGGATTGAAAATTATATTCTTCTCCCTCTGTCATTCCGGCAAAATCAAAATAACCGTTCCAGAAATTATACAATGCGGAATTGTAATTAAATGCAGGCTGAACGGTCGGTAAATTGCTCTGCACCGTCATATCCGCTCTTTCAAAATACAGTTCCCTTGTAAAAATGTTCACATAGCCTGTACCTGCTCTGTCAACACTCTGTGTTTCATATTCATATTTACCGTCACACCCGGTTACAGTTGTATAGTCTACGGTTAAATAACCGCAGGTGCTTGTTGAGCCTATACGCCCACCTATCACAAGCATCGCCGTTGCATCATCGGTGGTAATGGCAAAGCCGTTGTTTTCCATTTCGCCGCTTACCCACCGGTTAAAGCATTCCGTAATATTCAAATTTACGTTGTATGCTTCACTTGCATCACCGTGACCTGTATAGTAATCCGTTATTTCATCGCAGTACACGATCTGCGGGGTGGGTAAAAGCCCCGTAACATCATCCGCTATGCTCGGGAAAACATCTTCATACGTAATTTCCGAAGCATCCCATTCACCGATTATTTCCCTCGCTTCAAGTGTTCCGTATACAGCCAAACCGCTTGCCACATACCTTACATCGGTTGCAACAAAACCGGGCTGGTTAAAACAGCTCATTAGGCCTGTATTGATTTTCACGAGTACATCACTGACAAGCTCGGGTGTATCTACGATAAAAGCAAGCGCAGTGCGGCTGTTGTTTTCGAACTGCACAGCGCTGCCGGACTGTGTAATAATAACCGTATCTTCTATATATTCTTCGCCCGACCCGGGAACATTTATAACGGGGTCGATCGTTATGGGATATTCACGCTCTTTTGCGCTTAACCACTCTGCAGAGGGTGTATATGTCAAAGTCAGTATATTGCCTTTTTCGCTTATATTGACTGCTATATCGTAAGAAACAGCGCCCGCGCTGTCACTCATTACGGGTGCAGGAATTGTGAATTCGGTTTCATTATTTGAATTTTTGAATTCAATATTATTTGCATTGTCCTTAACTGCAATAAGGTTGCCTTTATTTATATTGAATGAATAATT
>JAZUJG010000160.1:0-4442 GCA_045642645.1 Acutalibacteraceae bacterium
TTTTATTATTATTGTCAATATCGACCGCAACATTCAATTCTTAAAAAACCGCTGTTGACAATCGACTTTTTCTACCGTAAAATATCAGCGTAAAAAACGAACAGAGGAAATGCTATGAAGATAGGCAATCTTGAAATACACGAAAAAGCCGCACTTGCCCCCATGGCAGGTGTTGCCGACAGAGCTTTCCGCGAGCTTTGCCGCGGCTACGGTGCGGCATACACGGTGTGCGAAATGGCAAGCGCCAAGGGCATAAGCTTTAATGACAAAAAAAGCAAAGAACTGCTCGCAATTACCGAAACCGAGCACCCCGCGGGCTCGCAGATATTCGGCAACGAGCCGCCCGTTATGGCGAATCACGCCGAAAAGGCGCTTGAATTTTCACCGGATTTTATTGATATAAATATGGGCTGCCCCGCGCCGAAGGTCGCTTCATCGGGCGGCGGTGCGCTGCTTATGAAAAATCCGCAGCTTGCTGCGGATATTGTGCGCGAGGTGGTGAAAGCCTCAACAGTACCCGTAACGGTAAAAATGCGCACCGGGTGGAACGAAAGCAGCATAAACGCCGTGGAGCTTGCTAAAATGTGTGAGGATGCCGGTGCCGCGGCAATAACCGTGCACGGCAGGACAAAGGAGCAGATGTACGCCCCGCCCGTAAATAAAGACATTATTCGCCGGGTAAAGCAGGCGGTGAGTGTACCCGTAATAGGCAACGGCGACATTACCGACGGAGTAAGCGCCGCAAAAATGCTGGAGGAAACGGGCTGCGATATGGTAATGGTCGGGCGCGGCGCACTCGGCAACCCGTGGGTGTTTGCGCAGATTAACGCGTGGCTTGAGCACGAAATAATACTGCCCGAGCCGACCGCAACGCAAAGAATGGAAACGATGCTCAGACATATTGAAAAACTGTGCGAATACAAGGGCGAGCGCATAGGCATACGCGAGGCGCGCAAGCACGCCGCGTGGTACACCAAGGGCTTGCGCGGCGGCGCACAGTACAGAGCAAAAATGAGCATGATAAACTCGATAGACGAGCTCAAAGAGCTTGCGTTTTTGCTGTTGAAAGAGAATATGGAATAAAAAAATCAAGTTATCGCATCACATTTTGCAAAAATTGCGTTTTGTGATGCGATAACTCGTGTTTTTCGGTGAATTATTCGATTCCGAGAATCTTTTTGGCGACCTTATAGACATCGCCGCAGCCGAGGGTTATAACCAAATCGCCCTCGCCGACATTTGCCTTTACATAATCGGCAACCTTGTCAAATGTATCGAACCACACGCTGCCGTCAATTTCGTCGGCAAGGTCCTGTGTTGAAATGCCGTAGGTATTTATTTCACGCGAGCCCATAATCTCGGTCATAACGACCTTATCGGCTATTGAAAGCGCCTCGGCGAAATCGTTAAGCAGCATTTTGGTGCGGCTGAATGTAAACGGCTGAAAGACCGCCCACACGCGCTTATAGTCCATTTTCTTTGCGGCGTTGAGTGTAACCTCTATTTCTTTCGGGTGGTGGGCGTAATCATCGGCAATAACGGCGCCGTTGTATTTGCCGAGTATTTCAAAGCGCCTGCCCGCACCGCGGAAATTCAGCACACTTTCGCGGCACTGCTCAAAGCTTGCGCCGCAGTAACGCGCCGCCGCTATTACGGCAAGGGCGTTCGTTACATTATGCTCGCCGGGTACGCCGAGTGTAACATCACCGAGCTTTTCACCCTTAAAATACACATCAAAATGCGCGAATGCACCGTTGACCCACGAAACCTCGCCGCAGTAATAATCGTTGGTATCGGCTCTGCCGAAGGTGATGAGGTCTTTGCCGCCGATGCCCTTTACGGAATCGCAGGTGTTTTTATCGTCGCCGTTATAGATAACGCACTTTGTTGCCATATCGGCGAATTTATTGAAGGATTTTTCAAGATTTTCGAGTGTTTTGAAATATTCCATATGGTCGCAGTCAACATTGAGTATGACCGCAACATCGGGCGCGAGGTCAAGGAATGTATCCTTATACTCGCAGGATTCGCACACAAGAATGTCGCTGCCGCCGACTCTGCCGTTTGTGCCGGTAAGCGGCAATTTGCCGCCGATAACTGCCGACGGGTCAAAGCCGTTTTCAATAAGTATCTGCACAAGCATTGAGGTAACTGTGGTTTTGCCGTGCGTGCCGCACACGCCCACGCAGTTGCCGTATTTGCGGGTGATGTAGCCGAAAAGCTTGCTGCGTTCAAAGGTGGGTATGCCTTTTTCGCGTGCAGCCACAAGCTCGGGGTTATCCGGCAGCAGAGCCGCGGTGAATACCACCATATCGGCGCCGTCAACATTTTCGGCTTTCTGACCGAGCACAACGGGGATGCCGAGATTCCTTATGCGCTTGAGCGTATCGGTTTCGTTATTGTCGGAGCCGGTAAGGTAATAGCCCTGCGAATGCAGAATTTCGGCAAGCGGGCACATACCGCTGCCGCCTATGCCGATAAAATGTATGCGTTTTGCGTTTTGAATTGCTTCTTCTATATTCATAAGAGCTTACCCCTCGTAAGTATTTTTGATTATTTTTTCAAGCGGTTTTGCGAGCAGTTCGCCGAAAACCCCGCACGAAATCAGTTCGCCGATGAAAACAGTTACAAAGAAAAACCACATTGCGCCGTCAAGCATATAGACGGATTTGAGCACAAGCGGAACGGTAACCGTATTGGCGGCAATCGGCGGCAGCATACGCAAAAAACGGTGATTTTTGAGTGCGCGTGTGCCGAGTGCGCCTGCAAGCGTTGCCAGGCTGCCGAACACAATATCCCACACGGCGCAGCCTGTGAAAAGGTTTGCGAGCATACAGCCTATGAACAGCCCCGGCACCGCATACGCCGAAAATACGGGCATTATGCACAGCGCCTCGGAAAAACGCAGCTGCACAACGCCGCTTGAAATGCCGAGAGCCGACGAAATGAATGTGAGCACAACATACAGTGCGCCCGTAAGCGCACCGATGCAGGCATCGTAAAGCTTATTCTTTTTCATTTTATTCTCCGTAGTTTTGATTCAGGCAAAAGCCCGGTGAGGATGGTCACGAACTCACCTGCCGCAATCGGCTACTATATTTTATAACAATACAACGAATATTACAACCGTTTTTTGTCGCAGTATGAAAAAAAGTTTAAAATGAATTGACATGGGGAACAGTCGTGGTATTATATTTATATAATCTAATTGAAAGGGATGTCAGTATGATAAAAGTTACTGTATGGAATGAAAATATACACGAGCAGACAGACCCCTGCATTGCCGAGCATTACCCCAAGGCGATACACGGCACGATTGCCGAATTTTTGGGCAGAGATGAAGAAATTGCGGTACGCACCGCCACGCTCGATATGCCCGAATGCGGCCTGCCCGACGATGTGCTTGACGATACCGATGTGCTTATATGGTGGGGCCACTGCGGGCACGACAAGGTTCCCGACGAGCTTTGTGAAAAAATTTACGACCGCGTACTGCGCGGCATGGGCTTTATAGGTCTGCACTCGGCGCATATGAGCAAGCCGTTCAGGCGCATACTCGGCACATCCTGCACGCTGCAGTGGCGCGAGGGCGACCGCGAAAGAGTATGGTGCATAGACCCCACTCACCCCATAGCACAGGGCATTCCCGCTTCGTTTGAAATACCCGTAGAGGAAATGTACGGCGAGCGTTTCGACATACCCACACCCGACGAGCTCGTATTCCTGGGCTGGTTCAAGGGCGGCGAGGTTTTCCGTTCGGGCTGCTGCTGGCACAAGGGCTACGGCAAGGTTTTCTACTTCCAGCCCGGCCACGAATACAACCCCACATTCCTTATACCCGAGGTGCAGAAAATAATCACCAACGCCGTTCACTGGGCGGCACCCGTTATGAGAGTTGAAAAGCTCGACTGCCCGCACGCAAAGGTTTCCGCAGAGGAAAGAAACGGATATTAAATAATCATTAAATATACCACTCCGTACCGTTATGAAAAAGACGGTACGGAGTGGTGTTTTATATTGCAAATCGGTTTTCTTAATGAATTGAAGCTGCCGTAAACTCATCAAACCACTTTTTGATTCGCATAAAAAAGTCGTTCGGGCTTTCTCCGTTCGGATACGGCTCGTTCATTTTCAGTGAACTGAAAAACAGCCCGGGATAGCGTTCAAGAGCTTCATCATTCAGCATTCCCGCCAAATCACCGTTATTCATTTCCCTCAACTGAAATTCCTCTTGTACAGGCAAATCCATTATGTAGTTGCTCATTGTATTATCCTATCAGTTCAAAAAACATTGAGAAAACCGTCATCAATATAAACCGGGATTTATGTTATATCGGAGGTTGATTGTTTACTGTAATACTCCACTCCCGAATAACTCCCATCAGAATTCTTTCTTCTGTTTGCAATATAGCCGTCTTTTTTGAATCCGGCTTTAATCATTG
>JAZUJG010000161.1:0-6621 GCA_045642645.1 Acutalibacteraceae bacterium
CGCACATATTCAATAATGTTGTTTTGCCACAGCCGTTTTTGCCGACTATGCCCATTACCGAGCCGTCTTCAACAGTTAGTGTAACATTTTCAACTGCGGCAGTGCCGTTGTATTTATAGGTAACATTATTTATTTCAATCATGGTTTTCCTCCTTGTATATTTTATCAACAAGGTCTTTTATGCGGTCTGCGGGTATGCCGCGCGAATGTGCGGAGTTGAGTATCCTTTCAAGCTCCTTTTCGGTGGCATCCCATACAAGCTCGTTATTTATGCTTGCTTCGCTTATAAATACGCCTTTGCCGGGATGTGAGGAGGTTACCCCTTCTGCTTCAAGCTCCTGAAAAGCGCGTTTTACGGTGTTTACATTCAGTTCAAGCTCCTCTGCAAGCCGGCGTATGGAGGGGAGCTTGTCGCCGGGCTTCAGCTCGCCGGAGTTTACCGAGCTTATTATCTGTTCCTTGATCTGCTCGTAAACGGGCGTTCTGCTGTTAAAATCAATGATTATCACCGTAACACCTCCTTAATGCAAACTGTGATAGTGCACATATCACAGTTATAAATTAACACGGGAAAACAGATTTGTCAACATTTTTTTCAAAAAAATTATTTTGAGATAAAAAATCAAGGGACTTTAAGTGTATCCGAATTATCGGAAGACTTAAAATCCCTTTAATTATGAGTTTATATAATTGAGGAAATTATTATTTGGTGATTACGAGGATACCTCTGAGGAGAGTTGCGATGTAGTCGAATATGACGAGGAGGAAGTGCATATTCGAGAAGGTGATGTTGTACTGAGCCGAACGGAATTCGATCTTTGTGCATTCACCGCCGCACTCTGTGCAATGGCAGGTAGCAGTGCCGTCTTTTGCGAAGGTTGCATCGCCGTTGGAAACCCAATTGCCGTCGGGTGTGCAGTCTGCATAGCATCTGCCGTCGCCGAAATCAACTGTTGAATCAATTTCGCCGCAGCCTTCGCAGATGATAGCGTGCTGGCCGTATTTGCCGACTGTTTCGCTTCCGATATCAGAGGAAATCTGAACGGGAGCATCTGTGAAAGAGTGGTTAACCTGAACGGGAGTGTAGAGAACGGTTTTGCCTTCAAGCTTTGTGATAACCTCGGTGGTGCCTACAACGAGTCTTTCCTTGGCGGAGGGAACAAAGCTGAAAACATCATCGGCTGATTCGCCGTAAGTAACGGTGCCGGTTTTGCCGTTTGTAAGTGTTACATTGAAAGAAAGTCCGGTGGCATCGAAGCGTTCCATATCACTATATACCTGCTTAGAGGGGATGGAAAGAATGGAAGAAGTTTCAATTGAGGGGAAATCAGCAACATCGCCGGAAGATGTGATAGTTGTCGGAACCGCAACGGAAAGATCGCCTGCAATGCCGCCGAGTTCACCAAGATCGGGGGGAGCACTGAAGCCGGTAAGCGAAGCGGTGTATTTAAGATCACCGAAAACGCCTGCGCTTTCAAATACGAGATTGTAGTTTGCGATTATTGTACCTTCTTTGAAATCCCTGGTAGAAATCATTTTGCCGGGATTCTCGGGATCCTCGGTTTCTGTGGTTTTAGTGAAAACATCTAAAAATGTCTGTTCATCAAAAATAAATGATCCGGAATTTTCGTATGAGGCGATGGTTTCCGCGGAAATGTAGGAACCTTCATATATACCGCCATTGGTTCTGAAGTCTTCTGACCACTTATAGAAATAGGATATACCGTTTACTGTGATAGCGATGTATCTCATTTCTTCGGTGAAATCTGCGGATTCGCCGTCAAGAGCACCGATTGCAGAGTTGGAAATATCGAACGAAATATCAAGTCCTGTGCCCAAAAGTGTGGTGAGTGTCATATTGGGCTCAATTTTAAACTTCGCATCAATCGGAACTATCAGCGACGGCTCTTCAGCGTTTGTGCCTATGCAAAGAACGGTGAATATCATCGATATTGCAAGGACAACAGAAAGTAATTTTTTAGCCATTATTTATGCCTCCTAACAATGCAAATGTCATTAAACGGGAATGATCATCTGTATAAGCGAAACAAGAATAAGTTTGAAATATTCGAGTATTGTAAGTTCGGTTGCTGCCATAGCATCTTCATGGATGAAATCAAAAATATTGTCGAACTTATTGCTACCTTCAATATTTCTTGTAACGGTACCGTTGCACTTGTCGCAAGTGCCGGTTTCGGTCTGGAGTTTAAAGAGACCGGCATCATCATTGGGTTTGAAATTGTGAACACTGCCTGCGCAGGCTTCAAGCTCTGTGAGTTCACCGCACTGCTTGCAGATCTTTGCGTGTTCTTTGCCGCTTTCGAGTTGTACAAAACCACCGAAATCGTGGTTTACGGCAATTTCAAATGAACCGACTTCGTAACCCTTATAGTAAACTGTGTATTTAACAGGGAGAATGTTGCCGCTTGCATCTTTTTTAAGTACAACGGGGGCCTCAATTGAAGGGGAGAAAGTGAACCCTGCGGGATCATCCTCATAATTTACTACAGCACCGTCGAATTTCGTTGCAAGACCTTTGGGATCAAGGCTTTTGCCTTCAGTGGCAAATTCAGCCGCGGGGCCGTTCATCAAACCTTCAACGGTGATGTTGTATTTGCCCATATAATCACCGTTATAATAAATGGAAACGGTGGTATCGGTAAGTTTAAGAACTGTAGATTCGGAGGGGACAAATGAGAAACCTGCATCCGGATAACTGATAGTGCTGCCGTTATAAGCAATTGTGAGACCCGTTCCATCGACCTTTTCGCCAACAGTATAAGTTGTTTTGCTCGGTTGTGTGATAACACCGTTAACGCCGATAGTAATATTGCCGATTGCTTTGCCCTTATAGGTAACAGCTACCGATTTGTTAGAAATTGTAAGCGGAGTCGAAAGAGACGGATTGAATGAGAAATCAGTGTTTCCTTCTACATAGGGAATTTCGGAAGAGCCGCATTTTATTTTGAGACCTGCGGGATTAAAATATTCGCCGGGATTATATGATTTATTAGCGGGCTCCTGAGAGATAGAGTACACTGAAATGGCTACATCGCTAATATAGGTGCCTTTGTAATAAATCTTAACAAGTTCAGCATCGGGGGCGAGAACGGAATTTGCGGCGGGCTCAGAAGAGAAGTTGGCTTTCTCGGAACTGTAAGCAACTTCTCTGGTACCTATACCGATCTTTAAACCGGTAAGAACAAGTTTATCGCCTGCAACATAAACGGTGTTGTTGGGATTTTCGACAATAGAAAAGTCCGACGGGAATGAAATTGCCACTTCGCCGGCATAAAGACCCATATAGTAAACCTTAACAGCGGCGTTGGCTTTTGTAAGAGCGGTTGTGAGAGAGGGGGTGAAAGTGAAATCCTTTTTTGTGGTGCTGCTGTAAGATATGGTTTTGGAGCCGGCTTTCACAGATAAACCGTCAGGATTGAAATTTTCACCGGGAAGATATTCCGTGACATCGGGGTTTTTGAAAATCGAAACCGAAGAAATAACGGTAATCGCAACATCGCCGATATAGGCATCCTGATAATACACTTTTACGGCAGTATCAGTTGCGGTGAGCGGGGTTTCGGGACTGGGGATAAAAGAAAAGTTCTTTTTAGTACCGCTGGAATAACTGATATTTCTGGTGCCGTTATTGATTTTCATGCTGGTGGGGTCGAAACACTCGCCGACGATATATTCTGTTTTCTTCGGCGGTGTAGTAATACCGGCTTCGGCGGCAAAAACTGCTACCGAAAATACCGAAGCAATAAGAACCGCAGCAAGAACGACTGCCAAAAGTTTTTTTGCTTTCATAATAATTTCCTCCAAATGTCAATTATATGTATATGCATTATAGCACACAAAAAGCAAAATGTAAATACACAAAATACAGATGATTTATTATATATATTGTATAAATATTGTGTTGCAGCGGTATTTATGCCGTCATAAGCGGCAAATCGGGTTGACTTGGCGTGCTTCGGGGGGTATAATTTGCTTATAAAAGTACATTTTCGGCAAAAATTAAAATCTTAATTTTATTTTGGTATTTTGAATTGCGGTTTTTACTGCAAAATCAACAAAAATCAGGTGAAATTTATGTTAATAAAAGGTTTTCAAAAATTGACATTGCTCGACTTTCCCGGCAGAACTGCCTGCACGGTGTTCACGGGCGGCTGCAACTACCGCTGCCCGTTTTGCCACAATGCCGTTCTCGTTACGGAAAATGACGGCGAATATTATACCGAGGAGGAGATTTTCGAGCATCTTGAAAAACGCCGAGGTATCATAGACGGTATAGCCGTTACCGGCGGAGAGCCGCTGCTGCAAAAGGATATCGAGAGCTTTTTATACGAAGTAAAGGACAGAGGTTTTGCCGTTAAGCTTGACACAAACGGCAGCTTTCCCGAAAAGCTGGAGGGTATTCTGCAGCTCGGTCTTGCCGATTATGTGGCTATGGATATCAAGAACAGACCGGAAAAGTATGCCGAAACCGTCGGGCTTGAAAAATTTGACATTTCTCCCGTTCGCAAAAGTATTGATTTACTTATGAATTCCGGCGCGGAATACGAGTTCCGCACCACCGTTGTTTCCGATTTCCATACGGTCGGCGATATTGAGGTGCTCGCGGAGTGGATTAAGGGCGCGAAGCGGTATTTTCTGCAGAATTTTGTTGACTCCGGCAATCTTATTGACGGCAGCTGCACGGGCGTTTCGCCCGCGACTATGCGCGAGATGCTCGAAAGAGCGAAAAAGTTCATACCCGAAGCACAGATAAGGGGGCTTTGATATGACGGATATCGAAAAATTAAAAGCCGCAATCGAAAAAGCAAACAATATATGTGTTTTTACCGGCGCGGGCATAAGCTGCCCGTCGGGTATACCGGATTTCCGTTCCGCAGACGGACTTTACAACGGAAATGGCACACTCGGCTATACGCCGGAGCAGATAATTTCACATTCGTTCTTCGTTCGGCATACCAAAGAGTTTTACGATTTTTACAAATCAAAAATGATTTATGCCGATGCGCTGCCGAACAGCGCGCATAAATATTTTGCCGACCTTGAAAAGCACGGCAAAAAGGTTTCGGTCGTCACGCAGAATATTGACGGGCTTCATTCCGATGCCGGCAGTACCGAAGTTTACGAAATTCACGGCAGCGTAAGGCGCAACTATTGCACAAAATGCGGTGCTTTTTATAATGAAAAGTTCATTGTAAACGCAGACGGTGTTCCGCTTTGCGAAAAATGCGGCGCCGTGGTCAAGCCGGATGTTGTGCTTTACGAGGAACAGCTTGACGATGCCACCGTGCGCGGTGCGCTCAATGCCATAATGAGCGCCGACCTGTTAATAGTTGTGGGTACCTCACTCACCGTTTACCCCGCCGCCTCATTTGTGGGGTATTTTCGCGGCGAAACGCTTGCTGTTATAAACAAGGGCGAATTTTCGGTGCCGCAGGGCGTGAGCATAGCAATATACAGCGATATAACCGAGGTCGTTGCACAGCTTTGCGGGGCTTGATTTTTCTTTTATTGCAAACGGTTGAAAAATACACAAATCGACATATAATTTACTGTGAAAAATCACTATAAGTGCTATCCATATCTTGTGCCGGGGTTTTATGATTTATAAAATTCTGCACAAGATATTGTGTTTTACTATTGACAATGCCGCAGATATCTGTTAATATGCTCTATGTTGCGAATAAAAAGCATTATTGTGAATTGAGTTATAAGGAAGAGGGAGAAAAATGTATCAGGTAATTAAGCGTGACGGCAAAATCGCAGAGTTCGATATTTCAAAGATCGCCGTCGCCGTAAAGCAGGCATTTGAGGCTTGCGAAAAACAGTATAACGACAATATCATCGATTTTCTCGCACTTAAGGTAACCGCTAACTTCGAGCCGAAGATAAGCAACAACCTTATCGCCGTTGAGGATGTTCAGGACAGCGTAGAGGCAGTTCTCGTTCAGGCGGGTTATGCCGATGTTGCCAAGGCTTACATCCTTTACAGAAAGCAGCGCGAAAAAATCCGTAATATGAAATCCACGATCCTTGACTATAAGGAGCTTGTGGACAGTTACGTCAAGGTTACCGACTGGCGTGTTAAGGAAAATTCCACCGTTACATATTCCGTAGGCGGTCTTATCCTTTCAAACTCCGGTGCCATAACCGCAAACTACTGGCTTTCCGAAATATACGATGAAGAAATTGCAAACGCTCACCGCAACGCAGATCTTCACATCCATGACCTTTCCATGCTCACGGGCTACTGCGCAGGCTGGTCGCTCAAGCAGCTCATTAAAGAGGGTCTCGGCGGCGTTCCCGGCAAAATTACCTCCGCCCCCGCAAGCCACCTTGCAACGCTCTGCAACCAGATGGTAAACTTCCTCGGCATTATGCACAACGAGTGGGCGGGCGCGCAGGCGTTCTCTTCGTTCGACACCTATCTTGCTCCGTTTGTCAAAGCGGATAACCTTTCTTACGGCGAAGTCAAAAAATGCATCGAATCCTTCATTTTCGGTGTGAACACGCCCAGCCGCTGGGGCACGCAGGCACCCTTCTCCAACATTACGCTGGACTGGGTGGTGCCGGCCGATCTGGCGGAGCTGCCGGCCATCGTGG
>JAZUJG010000162.1:0-3597 GCA_045642645.1 Acutalibacteraceae bacterium
CCTTAAACCGCATAAGTATTTCGCGCTGTTCACGCTGCTGCTCGCGGCACTGAACAACGTGCTTACTCTTGCGTTCCCTCTGCTTATGTCGCAAATCGTAAACGAGGGCATAAACAAAGGCGACCTTGAAACAATTAAATCCAACGGCGTTATTATGATAGTGTGCTGCATTTTCGCGATGTTTGTCATGATACTCAACAGCTACTGTTCAAGCAAGGTTTCAACCGGCTTTGCAGGTGAGCTTCGTGCCGATATTTTCAATAAAGTAGAGTCTTTTTCGCAGAGTGATATTGATAAAATCGGCGTTTCATCGCTGATTACGCGCACCACAAACGATATCCGTCAGGTGCAGGACCTGGTGCTTATGTCGCTGCGTTCGATTATAACCGTGCCGATTATGCTCATAGGCGGCATAATTATGGCTGTTATTATGGACCCTACGCTGTCGCTTGTGCTGCTTATAGTCATACCCGTAATTGCGATTATTGCTTTGATTATTGCCAAAAATGTTATTCCGTATTTCGATAAAATTCAGAAAAAGGTCGACAGGCTCAATCTTATTATCCGCGAAAAGCTCAGCGGTATTCGCGTTATAAGGGCATTTAACCGCACCGGGTATGAGGACAAGCGCTTTAAAGAGGCTAACGATGACCTCACCACCATGACCGTTAAGGTGCAGCGCATATTTGCTTCGCTTATTCCCATAGCCACGCTGCTTATTTTCAGCCTTATTATAATTCTTGTGGCAGTGGGCTATGTGCAGATAAACCGCCTTACCGACCCTGTGGAAATTCAGAATACCATAGGCGATCTGCAGGCATTTATACTTTACCTTGTGTTCATTATAGTTGCGGTTTCCACAGCGGCGGCTATGTTCATTATGATACCGCGTGCCAATATCAGCGCAAAGCGTATAAACGCAGTGCTTGAAATGCAGCCCGAACTTAAAGCGGGTGAGCTTACCGCAAGTGAGCAGGGCGACGGCATAATCGAATTTAAAGATGTAAGCTTTGACTATAAAACCGCCGAGGGTGAGCCGAAGCACGTGCTCAAACACGTCAGCTTCACCGCAGAGCCCGGCAAGACCACCGCCATTATCGGCGGTACGGGCTCGGGTAAATCCACTATACTCAATCTCATTCCGCGCTTTTACGATGTTACCGACGGCGCCGTGCTCATAGACGGTGCGGATGTGCGCGAAATGGATTTTGCAACAGTTTACGCAAAACTCGGTTACATTCCGCAGCAGGCGTTTCTGTTCAGCGGCACCATTGCCGATAACCTGCGTTACGGCAAGGAGGATGCCACCGATGCCGAGCTTTGGGAGGCACTCGATATTGCGCAGGCGCGCGACTTTGTGGAAAAGCTGCCCGACGGGCTTGAAAGTATGGTTTCGCAGAACGGCACCAACCTTTCCGGCGGTCAGAAGCAGCGCCTTTGCATTGCAAGAGCAATAGTTAAAAAATCCGAGTTCTATATATTTGACGACAGTTTTTCCGCGCTTGATTTCATCACGGATTCGCGTTTGCGCGCCCGTCTTAAAAACGAGCTTTCGGAGGCTACCGTTCTTATAGTTGCGCAGCGCGTCGGCACCATTATAAATGCCGATAAAATCATTGTGCTCGATAAGGGCGTTATAGCAGGCGAGGGCACTCACGCCGAGCTGCTTGAAAATTGCGGGGTTTACAAAGAAATAGTTAAATCCCAGCTCAGTGCAGAGGGGGCGGCAGAATGACGGATAACAAACGCAATCTCGACCCTCAGCGCCTTGAACGGCTCGAACGCCGCAGGCTTACACGCCAGCGCCGCTATTCCGCATACCGCAAGGTGCGCAAGGATGAAGACCGCGCCACAAGCTTTATTGTGCCGTTCAAGCGCCTTATGGGCTATGTGCTTGAGCACAAAAAAGGCTTTGTGCTTGTGGTGGTAATGTGCATACTCAGCACAATATGCAATGTTATAGGCCCCACCTATATAGGCGATGCAGTCGATGTGCTCAATGAGCAGGTAAACCTTAAAGTAAGCGGCCAGCAGATTTCGGCGCAGACGCTTATACCGTATATTTTATTACTTGTGGGCGTTTACGGCGGTATGGCGCTTTTCGCGTTCATTCAGCAGTACACCATGGCGGGTATGTCGGCAAAAATCGTGCGCCGCCTGAGAGAAAATATCAACGATAAGCTTTCGCACCTGCCGCTTAAATACTTTGACGGCAACTCAAAGGGCGACATACTTTCGCGCGTTATAAACGATATTGACAATATCAGCAACACCCTGCAGCACAACCTTATTTCAATAATCGAATCGGTCATTATGATAGTGGGCGTGTTTGCGATGATGCTTGTTACGAACTGGTTTTTAACGCTCATTATCGTTGCAATAGTGCCGTTTGCCGCGGCTATCGCACTGCGTATAATGAAAATAAGCAAAAAGCTTTTCAGAAAGCAGTGGGACAGAACAGGCGAACTCAACGGTCATGTTGAGGAGATGTACACGGGCCACAAAATCGTGCGCATTTTCGGGCAGGAGCAGCTCGCCATTGACGAATTCAATGATATAAACGATGAACTGACCGATATAAGCTGCAAGGCGCAGTATGTTTCGGGCTCGATACACCCGTTTATAAATCTTGTGGACAATATCGGATATATTGCCGTTACCATAGTGGGCGGCTACCTTATAGTGAATAACGGCGTTTTCGCTGTGGGCGGCAAAGTGCTTTACGATATGGGTGAGGCGTTCACCATAGGCGGTATTCTCACATTCATAACATATTCAAAGCTGTTCACTTCCCCCATTTCAAGCCTCGCGCAGATAGTAAACCAGCTGCAGTCCTGCATGGCATCGGCAGAGCGCGTGTTCACTATGCTTGATGAGGATATTGAGCCGGATGACGAAAACAGCACTCCGCTTGAATTTAAGGATGCTTTGAAATTCGAGGATGTTTCGTTCTCATATTCACCCGACAAGCCCCTTATGGAGCACCTTGACATTACGCTTAAAGCAGGCTCGCTTGTGGCGCTTGTGGGCCCCACCGGCGCCGGCAAGACAACATTCGTAAATCTGCTTATGCGTTTCTACGATGTTACGGGCGGTAAAATCACCATTGACGGCACGGATATACGCGATGTTTCGCGTGATACTCTGCGGTCGCTCTACGGTATGGTGCTGCAGGATACGTGGTTATTTAAGGGCACGGTTATGGATAACCTGCGTTACGGCAGGCTCGATGCCACCGATGACGAGGTAATAGCCGCCGCAAAAGCCGCACACGCCGATGAATTTATAAGCGAGCTGCCCGAGGGCTACAACACCGTGCTCAATGAAAACGGCGATAATATTTCGCAGGGTCAGCGTCAGCTTATAACAATAGCGCGTGCGCTGCTTAAAGACCCGAAAATTCTTATACTCGATGAAGCCACAAGCTCGGTCGATACAAGAACGGAGCTGCTCGTTCAGCAGGCTATGAGCGAGATTATGAAGGGCAGAACAAATTTCGTTATCGCTCACAGACTTTCGACCATACGCAAGGCGGACGAAATCCTTTTCATCGACAAGGGCACCGTAAAAGAGCGCGGCACACACGACGAGCTGCTT
>JAZUJG010000163.1:0-1835 GCA_045642645.1 Acutalibacteraceae bacterium
CGCGCAGAGCCGTAAGCTCGTCCGCCGTACAGAAGCAGGGGTATGCAAGACCTTTTTCCACAAGCGCCTTTGCTACGGTGTGGTAAACCGCCGCGCGCTGACTTTGTGTGTAGGGACCGTAAGCACCCTTTTCGGTGCCGAAGCCCGTAACGCCCTCGGTGAATTCAACGCCGAAATCGCGCATACCGTCGGTGATTGCGGAAACGCCGTCATCTATTTCGCGCTTTTTGTCGGTATCTTCTATTCTTAAATACGAAACGCCGCCGCTCACCTTTGCCGTAAGTACATCAACAAGCGCGCCGAAAAGGCCGCCTATGTGGAGGTAACCCGTGGGGCTGGGGGCAAATCTCGTAACGCGTGCGCCCTCCTGAAGTCCTCTTTCGGGGTATTGCTTTTCAAGGTCTTCCACCGTTGCGGTAACATCGGGGAAAAGCAGCTGAGCGAGTTCTGTAAAGCGATTATCCATTATTGTCTGCTCCAATCGAAAATAATAATCCATAATGAATACATTATGGCAGAAAAAGCCGAAAGTATCAAGAGTGTAGAGCAAAAAATTCCTTATAATAATGAAAATATTTCATTTTATTGCTTTAATTGTTGACTTGAACGATAATTTATTATAAAATGAGTTGCCGGTAAAATGGGCAGTCGCGCACAGCAATGTGTGAGGAAAGTCCGG
This sequence comes from Acutalibacteraceae bacterium, assembly GCA_045642645.1. Taxonomy (GTDB): domain Bacteria; phylum Bacillota; class Clostridia; order Oscillospirales; family Acutalibacteraceae; genus DTU089. The sequence continues at coordinate 680 of JAZUJG010000163.1, forward strand.
GCATCATACGGCAAAGTAACGGCTAACGGCCGCCGAGGGTAACCTTAGGGACAGTGCAACAGAGATATACCGCCGCATTCGCGGTAAGGGTGGAAAGGCGAGGCAAGAGCTCACCGGGGCGCAGGAGACTGCGCTGCCATGTAAACCCTGCTTGATGCAACACCGACCGGGGAGTCAGCCGGACAGCGCCTCGGCGCAGCCCCGACGGGTGGCTTGAGCCGTGCGGCAACGCACGGTCGAGATAGATGATTGCCTTAAAAGACAGAACCCGGCTTACAGTTTTACCGGCTTTTTACGGGGGATTTATGACACGGAATCTTGAAAAAGCAGTTAGTGTTCTCAATACCGAAAATCTTACGCTTGCCGCGGTGGGTGAAAAGGGAATTTTGAAATTTACCGAGCGCGGCGTTAAGCCGCTGCTTGCACTTATAGACGGCGGCGAAAGCCTTGCGGGCTTTTCTGCGGCAGATAAAGTAGTCGGCAAAGCCGCCGCTATGCTTTATGTGCTGCTCGGTGTTGATGGAATTTATGCCTCGGTCATAAGCAAACCCGCGCTTGCAGTACTCAGAAAATACGGAATTTATTGCGAATACGGCACACTGACCGATGCAATAAAAAACAGAACGAACACCGGCTTCTGCCCTATGGAAACCGCGGTTTTGAATTTGGAAAACCCCGCAGAAGCACCTGCCGCAATCAGGAAAAAACTTGCCGAACTGCAAAAAAACAAAAAAAGCACTTGACTAATCCGCAATAGAATGCTATACTTTACAAGCACTTGGGGGCGTAGCTCAGCTGGGAGAGCGCATGACTGGCAGTCATGAGGTCAAGAGTTCGACCCTCTCCGTCTCCACCATCACCTTGCTTTAACAAGCAAGGTGATTTTTTTAATAACTTTTTTTAGAGAAAAAGCAGGAGAGGACCAAACTCCCTCGCCGAAGGCGAACATAATCGGATGATTTGCGAAGCAAATTCGACAAGGCAGAGCCTTGTCGATCCTCTCCGTCTCCACCATGAAAAAAGCACTTGCTTCGGCAAGTGCTTTTTTCAACTAAATCCGTCCTGTGGACGGGTTAAATCCACGCTTCGCGTGGGTGAAATCGCCTGAGGCGGTGAAATCCGCTGCCGCGGATAAGACGGATTTAATTTCACCCGA
>JAZUJG010000164.1:0-2889 GCA_045642645.1 Acutalibacteraceae bacterium
CTCCGTTGACTTGATTTTACTATATTTAAAAATAACTGTCAACAAAATACGAATGTTGTAATACGACTGTAATATTTGTGTTGATTATCTGTCGAAAAAATATATAATGTATTTATAAACTATACGGAGGGTATTATGAAAAATACAGTTGATATGCAGGAATTTATGAGCCGTCATGACCTTGTTTGGAAAAAGCTGCCGCGCGTCTGGCATGAAGCGCCGTTTATTGCAAACGGATTTTTCGGCTGCACCGCTTGGTTTAAGGATGATAACAAAACCCTCGTGCTTGCTCTCGGGCACACCTCGGTTTACGATAACCGCGATTTAGATTACCGCGGTGACGATACCCTTATTAAAACGCCGCGCCTGCCCGTCGGTAATGTTGAAATAGCTTTTTCGGGTGGAATTACCGATGTCGATATGCGCCTTGATATCTACAATGCCGAGGTGCGCGGTAAGCTTTTGACGAGCCGCGGCAGTTGCGAATTCACGCTTAAAACTCTCAATGATGCGGATTGTATCGTTTTCAGCCATACCGAATACGGTGAAAAAACGGAAATTGCTTATAAACCCGTAAGTGCCGTGAGTCCTCGCGTAGTCGCTCTGCGTAAAACGGGTGAGAATCAATTCACCGATTACGCCGAGCCGCGCACACCTTATACCGAAGCCTGCGAGTGTTGCAAAGCTTTTGTGCAGCCGTATTTTAACGGCGGCGGATTCTGTGTTGCCGAGCGCGAAACGGCAGGGGAATACCTTGTTGCGCTTGCTTATGATGATGTGAATGAAAAAACCGCACTTGAAAAGGCAAAGGGTATAATTCAGAAAGTGACGAATGAAAAGCATTCGCTTTGCGAAGCGCATAAAGAATGGTGGAATTCATTTTACGAAAAGAGCTTTCTTTCGTGGAATGACGGTTTTTACGAGTGCTTTTACTACATTCAGCTTTATAAGCTCGCCTGCGCTTCGCGTGAAAACGGCGCGCCGTTCGATACCTGCGGCCCGTGGCTTTCAGACAGCACACGCTGGCCCGGAACGTGGTGGAATCTTAACGTTGAGCTTACCGTTTCGCCGCTTTATACTTCAAATCATATAGAAATAGCAAAATGCGTTTCAAATGCCTTGAAAAACGGCTTTGAACAACTTGTAAACAATGTGCCTGAACAGTACCGCGCAGACTGTGCTGCTCTCGGCAGAACGACAGAGCACGATATGTATGCCCCTGTTTGTGAGCCGGGCGACCTTGAGCACGAAAATTGGATGCGTGAAGCGGGTAATCTTGTGTGGGCTCTGTTTTACTGCTATACCGAGTACAAAATGACGGGCGACCGCGCACTTATTACCGAAACCGTGTACCCGCTTCTTAAACGCGCCGTGCAGTATTATCTGTATTTTCTTTATAAAGGCGCAGACGGCAAACTGCACCTTAAAGCTACGCTTTCGCCCGAATATATGAAGTCCGATTCCGATGATGTGAACTACGATTTATCGCTTTTGAAATGGGGACTTACCAAGCTTATTGAGCTTAATTCGGAATTCGGCTTCAACGATGAAAAGGCTGCCGAGTGGCAGCGTACGCTTGAAAATCTTACAGATTTTCCGCAAACGGCGGGCGAGGGGCTGAAAATTGCGGGGGATACGCCCTATGCCGAATCCCACCGCCATTACTCGCATATTCTTGCGTTCTATCCGCTTCACGTGCTTGACCGCGACAATTCTTCTGACAGAAAGCTTGTTGATGAAACTATCAATTTCTGGCAAAGCAAGCCCGAAGCGCTGCTCGGCTATTCGCAGACGGGGGCGGCATCTATGCGCGCAATGCTGCGCGACGGCAACGCTGCGCTTATGCACCTGAATAACCTTATGAACGGCTTTGTAAGACCTAATACGATGTACCACGAGGACGGCAACCCCGTTATTGAAACACCGCCGTCTGCCGCAACTGCCATACTTGAAATGTTCCTGCAAAGCCACGACGGGTATATTGATTTCTTCCCCGCCGTGCCGGATAAATGGCAGAATGTATGCTTTGATAAGCTGCTTTGTGAGGGCGGCTTTGAGGTTGGTGCCGAGCTTCAAAACGGAAAACTCAAGTGGCTTAAAATCACAAGCCTTAACGGCAGCCCCTGCCGTTTCAAAGCGGATTTCGCCGAAACCGAGCCGACTGCCGATAAGCCTTACAATTACGAAAACGGCTTGTATACCGCAAATCTCGCAAAGGGCGAAAGCATAACGCTCGCGGTTGAGTGCGAAGCTTGTGTTCACGCTGTTGATGTTGACAGAATAAATTGTTTCGGACTTGTGTAACATTAAAAAGGACTGTATCGCGCAGATACAGTCCCTTTTTCGTTCATTTTATAATGCTTTTTTCGCTTCGTCCACTATCTTCTTCATTTCTTCAAACTTGTTTTCAATATCCTCAACAAGCTTGAACTGTGTGCGCGCTCTCACGAGGTTGTGTTCGGGGTAATCCACCTTAAAGTAAACGTCGCCGTCAAGGTAGTCGCTTAAAAATCTCATACCGCATTCAAGCGTTAAGAGCTTTGCGGAGAAGGGCAGATAGTCAATTTCATATTCATTGAGCGCCTTGCCCGCGGTTTTGAGGTAGCCCTCGACATAGGCTTTAAAGTATTCAAGGCTGAGCGTAACCTTACTTAAATCGGTTTCGTCCTCTGCGGCGGTGTTCGCGCCGAAGCGTATGCTGTCACCGAAATCGTAAAGCGATGAGCCGGGCATAACTGTGTCAAGGTCAACAACGCAAATGCCTTTTTTCGTTTCTTTATCAAAAAGCACATTGTTGAGCTTGGTATCGTTGTGTGTAACTCTTACGGGTATTTTGCCGTCTGCAATAAGGTCTGTTACGACCGAGCAGTCTTTTTCGCGTGCAAGCAC
>JAZUJG010000165.1:0-2753 GCA_045642645.1 Acutalibacteraceae bacterium
ATATTGAATGATTTCGGGTCGGCGTTGCCGACTATTATATCCGCCTGCGGCGGAGAATTTAATAAACCTTATTATAAAATCAGCGTGGAAATCTATCCCACGCCGATTTGTTTTATATTAAAAAATTTTACACCGTTAATAATGGGAATACTGCGTTGTTTTAATCAATCAGTTATTCCAATCCGGCGCTTTGCGCCCCACAATTATTCATCATTCATTATTCACTATTCATCAACTTGCCGCTTCACCGCTTCAAGCAGACCGAGTATTATCATAAAATACTGCAGCTCTTTCGGTGTCTGCATAGTAAATTCGGTAAGCGAGCCGATTGCAAATGCAGCCGCCACGCACAAAAACATTTTGCCGAGCCTGCCGTAATAACCGCCGCACTTAATAAGCTTGAAAATATCGTAGGCAATAAGCGCGAACACCGCAAGCAGAAAAATCAAACCCGCAAAACCCAGCTCAGTAGTCATTTCTATGTAAAGGCTGTGAGCGTGGGGTTTTTTTATGCCGTATTCAAGCATGCCCTGCGAGGTTACCTGGCAGCCCGCGCCGTAGCCGAGCAGGGGCTTTTGCTTTATAAGCTCCCAGCAGGCTTTCCACATTTTCAGTCTGTTTGAGGTCGATTTCGTAAAATCGTCGGCTCGCAGCATATAGCGGCGCAGCATTATTGCGCCGAAAGCGCCGCAGCCCACAATAAGACCGCCTGCCACGGGCAGCAGCTTTTTTATATTTTTAACATTCAGCACCGCAAACAGCCCTACCGCCGCAAGTGCCGCGAGCGCGGGCGTGCGCGACGACGTGCCGAGTATGCCGCCGAACATACACAGTGCCGAAATTCCGTAGAGCGCCTTTTCTTTGCCCTTGCTTACGCTGAAGCCGTACACCGCAGCCGGCAAAACCAAAAGTAAATATGTGGCGCATATAAGCGGATTGTCAAAGGTCGAGGAAGCGCGCGAAGCCTCCCACACATTTGCGGTATCGGTAATACTGAACGGCATTATTCTGTAAATAATAACATCAAAAACCGACCACAGCGGATTCGGTATTTTAACGCCCGCAAGCAGCAGCACATATTGAATACTGCCTATTGCGCCGACCGCGCCGCCGCCTATTGAAAGATATTTTATGAGTTTTTCTATGCGCTCGCGGTCTGTGCAGATATTCGCGGTATAGAACGCGCCGAGCAGCATACCCATCCACAAAAGCGAAATCGCACCCGAATAAATGCGGGTGCCCGACCATATAACACTTAAAAAGCTGAAGCACATAAACAGCAAAAAGTATTTTGCCGTGTTCCCCATTCTGACCTTGCGTTCTGTTTTGCCGAAGCAGTACTTAAAAACGCAGAAGCCGCCGAGTGTGAAAAACGGCGCTATATATTCGGGCAGAAGCGCCGCTGCCGAAACGGTTATGCACAAAAATTTGAAAAGCTTCTCGTCAACTGCGTTCTGCTGCAATTCTTTCACTGCGGCACTCCCCTTTCTACAAATTTTGCAATTACAATATGGTATTGTACTATCTAAAGGCGGTTTTGGCAAGTGCAAAACATTATGTTACATAATTGTAAACTTTGAGAACATAAATCAATAAATTTTAAAAAGCTCTTGATTTTTTACAAAAAAAGGTTATTATATATTTAGCACTCAAACATAGCGAGTGCTAAAACCATACTTAATCTCACAGGAGGTAATTATATGAAACTCAAACCTTTAGGCGACAAGGTCGTTCTTAAATTCTGCGAAGCGGAAGAAACCACCAAGAGCGGCATCATCCTTACCACCGCCGCACAGGAAAAACCCCAGACCGCAGAAGTTATCGCGGTTGGCCCCGGCGGAATCGTTGACGGCAAGGAAGTTAAAATGGAAGTCAAAAAAGGCGAAAAGGTAATTCTCAGCAAATATTCCGGCACGGAAGTCAAGCTCGACGGCGAAAATTATGTAATAGTCCGTCAGAACGACATCCTTGCAATAGTTCAGTAATGGAGGCTTTTTAATATGGCAAAACAGATTATTTACGGCGAAGATGCCCGCAGAGCTCTGCAGGCAGGTATCGACAAACTCAGCGATACCGTTAAAATCACTCTCGGCCCCAAGGGCAGAAACGTTGTTCTCGATAAAAAATACGGCTCACCCCTCATTACAAACGACGGCGTGACCATTGCAAAGGAAATCGAGCTTGAGGATCCCTTTGAAAATATGGGCGCACAGCTCGTTAAAGAGGTTGCCACCAAAACAAACGATGTTGCAGGCGACGGTACCACCACCGCCACACTTCTCGCTCAGGCACTTATCCGCGAGGGTATGAAGAATGTTGTTGCAGGCGCAAACCCCATGGTACTTAAAAGAGGTATCAAGGCCGCCGTTGAAAATGTTGTTGAAACAGTTAAAAAGAATTCCAAGCCCGTCAAGAATGCCGACGATATTGCAAGAATCGCAACTATCTCCGCTGCTGACGAAAACATCGGCAAGCTCATTGCCGAGGCTATGAAGAAGGTTACCGCCGACGGCGTTATCACCGTTGAGGAGAGCAAGACCGCCGAAACAAGCTGCGATGTTGTGGAAGGTATGCAGTTAAGTCGGAGGCCAAGCGGTCTTAGGAAGACAAGGTAGAGAGTCAACTCCTTGGCTCACAGAACGACATGGCTACGATCCGACTTCTATGAAGAAGGTTACCGCCGACGGCGTTATCACCGTTGAGGAGAGCAAGACCGCCGAAACAAGCTGCGATGTTGTGGAAGGTATGCAGTT
>JAZUJG010000166.1:0-10389 GCA_045642645.1 Acutalibacteraceae bacterium
AATATCAGTCGATATCCACCTGAATCTTAACATCGTTGCGAACTGCGGCAGCGCGCATAACGGTGCGGATAGCCTTGGCTATTCTGCCCTGTTTGCCGATAACTCTGCCCATATCGTCCGGACCGACATGAAGATGATAAACGACTACGCCTTCTTCATTAGCTTCATCAACAGTGACCTCGACTGCGTCGGGAGCCTCAACGAGACCCTTGGCGACTGTTTCGAGTAATTCTTTCATTGTTGCCACCCTTGATTATTTAATGATATTCTGCTTTTTGAGAAGAGCGCGAACAGTATCTGTGGGCTGTGCGCCGTTTTCAAGCCACTTGCTTACCTTTTCTGCATCGAGCTTTACCTCTGCGGGATCGGTAAGGGGGTTGTAATAACCTAATTCTTCGATGAAGCGGCCGTCACGCGGATAGCGTGAATCAGCTACTACTACACGATAGAAAGGTGCTTTCTTTGCGCCCATACGGCGAAGACGAATTTTAACTGCCATTTTGAATTACCTCCAAAAAATAATAACTTAATAAATTTATATACAGTCTTGCGACTTGTATTACATCGGGAAACCGCCCATTCCACCGGGCATACCGGGCATTCCGCCGCCCATACCGCCCATGCGCTGCATACGCTTCATCATCTTTTTGGATGATTTGCCGCTGAGCTGCTTATAGAGCTTCTGCATCTGACGGTACTGACCGAGAAGGCGGTTGACATCCTCAACCCCGAGACCGCAGCCTGCGGCTATGCGCCTTTTGCGCGATGGGTTGATTATATCGGGATTCTGCCGTTCTTTCATAGTCATGGAACGGATAATAGCCATGGTGTAGTCGATTTGCTTATCGTCAACATCGGTATCTTTAACTTTTTTGTTAAGCCCCGGAATGAGTGAAATGATATCCTTCATAGGGCCCATCTTCTTCATTTCCTCGAACTGCATAAGCATATCGTTAAGGTCGAGCTTGTTTTCTCTTAATTTCTTTTCGAGCTGTTCGGCTTTCTTTTCATCAAGAGCCGTTTCGGCCTTTTCGATAAGCGAAAGCACATCTCCCATTCCGAGAATACGGCTTGCCATACGCTCGGGGTGGAAATAGTCAAGATCCGCAAGCTTTTCACCGATACCGATGAATTTAATTGGCTTGCCTGTGACCGCACGCGCCGAAAGTGCCGCGCCGCCGCGGGTGTCGCCGTCGAGCTTGGTAAGCACGAGGCCGTCGATACCGAGTGCCTCGTTGAATGCGGAAGCAACGGTAACGGCATCCTGACCGAGCATTGAGTCTATAACAAGCAGAATTTCGTGCGGCTTAACGGTTGCCTTGATATCTTTAAGCTCCTGCATAAGAGTTTCGTCTATATGCAGGCGGCCTGCGGTATCGAGGAAAACATAATCGTAGCCGTTATCCTTGGCAAGTTTTATTGCCTCGGTTGCGATTTTAACGGGGTTTTCGGTGCCCATTTCAAAAACGGGAACATCTATCTGCTCACCGACGACCTGCAGCTGCTTAATAGCAGCGGGACGGTAAATATCGCACGCAACAAGCAGCGGTCTGTGCCCCTGCTCCTTGAGCTTTAAGGCGATTTTGGCGCAGTGTGTGGTTTTACCCGAGCCCTGGAGGCCGCACATCATAACCACCGTAGGCGGATGAGGTGCGGAAGCAAGCCTTGACTGAGTGCCGCCCATGAGAGCGGTGAGCTCCTCATTGACTATTTTAATGACCATCTGCGCAGGGGTAAGGCTCTCCATAACCTTGGCGCCTATGGCACGCTCGGTAACGGTATTGGTAAAATCCTTAGCCACCTTGTAGTTTACATCGGCTTCAAGAAGTGCAAGGCGCACTTCGCGCATAGCGTCGCGCACATCGGCTTCGGTAAGGCTGCCTTTGCTTTTTAACTTTTTAAACGCGGATTCGAGTTTGTCGGAAAGACCTTCAAAAGCCATTTGCGACCTCCTGCAATTTATTATTCATCAAGTGAAACAATGGCGGATTTTATGGAAACGACCGCATCGTTGATTTCTCTTGAAAGGGAAATGTTCATATTGTATGTATTGATTTCATCGGCACAGCTGAGAACGGTGGCGAGTACATCGTTCACCATGCGGGTACGCTCCGCAAAGCCGAGCTTCTTTTCCATATCGAAAAGCTGGGCTTCGGCACGCTTGACGGCATCGCGCACGCCCTGCCTTGTGATACCCTCGTTCTGCGCAATTTCGGAAAGCGAGAGATCGTCATTATAGTAATACTCAAGGAACTTGCGCTGATTTTCGGTGAGCATTTCGCCGTAATAATCGGCAAGCACAACAACGTCGAGATTTTTTGCCATAAGTGCCTCCCCTTTCGCAAAACTGTAAAGCCTTAAATCTTTACAGTTGGGTATTATAGCAGAGGCTATACGGCTTGTCAAGAGAATTTTGTAAATTGTAAAAGTTTTTTACTTTACACTTTATTTTATAACGCCCAGACCCTCGAGAAGTATTTTAAGACCGAGCAAAATCAGTATAACGCCGCCCGCAAACTCGGCCTTCGATTTGTAGCGTGTGCCGAATATATTGCCGATTTTGACTCCGACTGCGGAAATCGTGAATGTGATTATGCCTATAAGCGCAAATGCGATGTAAACATACCACGACGGATTGAACTCGGTAAACGCGAACGAAACACCGACTGCGAGAGCATCTATACTTGTGGCAACAGCCATAATGAACATATTTTTCACGCCGAGTGAATCATCGGCTTTTTCCTCGCCCTTTTCGAATGCCTCTTTTATCATATTACCGCCTATAAGTGCAAGCAGCACAAAGGCTATCCAATGGTCTACCGAAGTTATTTTATCGGCAAATGTGCTGCCGAGCAGAAATCCCAGAAGCGGCATAAGTGCCTGAAAAGCACCGAACCACACACCTACGATAATGCAGCTTTTGACCTTGAGTTTCTGCATGGCAAGTCCTTTGCACAGAGCGACTGCAAAAGCATCCATGGAAAGACTTACCGCGAGCAAAATAATTTCAACAATATTCATATACTACCTCTTTAAACGACTTGGAAAATATAAAATTTAAGGTAACTTGTTTCCGGCACGTTCCATAAAATCGGGTGGTCCGCACTTTGCTGACGGCACTCTATCTGCCTTAAAGAAACACCTGCATCCGCCGCAGCCTCACAGAGCATTTCGCAGAACAGCTCGTCCTTCATAAAATGCGAGCAGGAGCAGGTCGCGAGGTACCCGCCGCGCGGCAGCAGTTTCATAGCCTTTAAATTGATTTCTTTATACCCCCTGTAAGCCGCCTTTACTGTTGCACTGCTTTTGGTGAATGCGGGAGGGTCGAGAATAATAAAATCGTAATCCGACTTGCCGTTTTCTTTCATTCCGGTAAGCAAATCGAAAACATCGGCACATTTAAACTCAACATTCTCAAAGCCGTTGAGCGAGGCATTATATGCGGCACTTTCAAGTGCTTCGGCGGAAACATCCACTGCGGTAACGAGTGCCGCACCTGCCGCCGCTGCGTTTAGTGCAAATGCGCCCGTATGCGTAAAGCAGTCGAGCACCTTTCTGCCCTCGGCAATTCTGCGAATGGCAAGGCGATTGTATTTCTGGTCAAGGAAATAGCCCGTCTTCTGCCCGTTTATATAATCGACGCGGTATTTTATACCGTTTTCAACGATTTCGGTAAAGCCGTCAAGGTCTGTGCGCAAGCCGTCCGCGGCAAAAAAGCCCTTGTACTGCTCCATACCCTCGCGCTCGCGTATGGCTACATCGTTGCGCTCGTAAACAGCAGTGATTTTTTCGCCGCTTTCGCGCAATATTTCAACAAGCTTCGGAAGAAGAAAATGCTTTACGCGCTCGGTGCCGAGACACAGGACCTGCGCAACAAGAATTTCACCGAATCTGTCAACGGTGAGTCCGGGAAAAGAATCCGCCTCGCCGAAAACAAGGCGGCAGCATTTGAAATCTTCGGCACCCATAACGGTTTTGCGGTATTCAACGGCATAGCGAAGCCGCCTTTCGTAAAAAGCTTCATCGAATTTATCGTTGGCATTGTGCGAAATTATACGCACACGGATTTTGGAATTATCGTTAATATACCCGGCACCGAGCCAACGCTCCTTTTGTGAATATACGTCAACAACATCGCCGTTTTCATAACTGCCGCAGACCGCGGTGATTTCCTCGCCGAAAACCCACGGATGACCGCCTTTAAGGTGCTTTTCGCCCTTTACGGTAATGTAAACCTTCGGGTAAACTCTTGCCATTGTAACCGCCCCTTTATAAAAAACGAAAACATTATACAATAGCTTTAAGAGTATTGCAAGTCACAGCAGAAAAGTTTTGAGCACCAAAAGAGTTATTACCCCCGGCACCGAAAACATTGCGGAAAACACAAGAGTGTAAATGTTCATACCCACCGAAAGCGGCACAAAATACGAAACGGCACTTACTGCACACAAAGCCCCTACTCCGCCAAGCGCACTTGTAATAAACGATTTGAAAAAGCATCCGCTTTTTTTGAAGATAAGCAGGGCAACCGCACCCAGCACCGCACCTGTAACATACACATTCATTTTTTACCGCACTCCTTGATTCTTTTGTAATAATAGGCATATTCGGCTTCCAGACTTTTCATTTTATAAACGGCGGTATCTATAAGCTCGCCGTTTGTAATATCGGCAAACACGGCATAACATTCATCGAGCTGCGACTGAATCCGTTCAAGCTCGCGGCACAAATCGTCATACTCTGTTCTGCGCTTTTTAAACAACCCGCATTTCATAATTTCATCACCGTTTACAAAATATGTATTACAGTCCGAATTTATGATTATTGCGAATAATTGAGCATATTATTAACAAACACCTTTTGAAAGGAGCAACAGCTTGAACAGTCATTCATTCACCTTTGAGCAGTATTGCAGCATAGTCGGCAAAAATATAATTTTAGAAGAAACTGCCTACCATAACGGCAAAAAATCACTTAAATGCCTGTATTGTCACAAATGCAGCGAAAACGGAGGCTGCCGTAACCGTTTTGTAAAGCAAAGAATCGAAAATGTTGAAAACTCCGGAAAATGATTGTATAATCATAGCGGTGATAAAAAATGAGCAGTGTTTATATCCATATACCATTCTGTGCCTCTAAATGCCCGTACTGCGACTTTTACTCTTTTCGGGCAAATGATGAAATAAAGGCGCGGTATGTTAAAGCGGTGCTTGATGAAATAAGCACCTTGCGCCGCTGCGCAGATTATATCGGCAGCGGTTTAAGTGCAGAAACACTGTACCTCGGCGGCGGTACACCATCGGTACTCGACGGCGATGCACTTTATAAAATAATCACCGCCGCAAAAGAAAAGTTCGGTATTCCCGCAGACGGTGAAGTCACGGTCGAGTGCAATCCGGCATCCGATATTGAGGGTATAGCGCCCTTTCTTGCCAAAGCCGGCGTAAACAGAGTATCGTTCGGTCTGCAATCCGCCAACTACGGTGAACGCCGCGCGCTCGGCAGGCTTTCGGGCAAAGAGCGTGTAAGCGAAGTACTCGGCATTCTGCGGCAAAACGGTATTGAGAACATTTCGCTTGATGTTATGCTCGGCATTCCCTCGCAGACAAAAGCGACGCTTGATGAAACGCTTGACTTTGTTATCGCACAAAAAGCCACACACATAAGCGCATATATTCTTAAACTCGAAGAAAATACGGTGTTTTACAAAAACCGCGAAAAATATGATTTCCCGGATGACGATACAACCGCAGATTTATATGAGCACTGCTGTACACGCCTTGAAGACGCAGGCTATGAGCATTACGAAATCTCAAATTTTGCACATAAAGGCTTTGAGAGCCGCCACAATACAGCATACTGGATGCTTGACGATTACCTTGGTATAGGCGCGGCGGCACATTCATTTATTAACGGCAGGCGTTTTTATTTTCCGCGCAGTATTGAAGATTTCATTGACGGCAAGCCGCCTATTTTTGATTGTACCGGCGGCGATGCCGAAGAATATATTATGCTGCGTTTGCGTCTTAAAGACGGGCTTTCGGTCAGCGAAACACGCAGGCTTTACGGCGAAAGCGCCGTTGAAAACATAATAAAAAAAGCCCCGTTCTTAAACGAACGGGAGCTTGTGAATTTTGACGGTGAGCACCTTTCGCTCACAACGCGCGGTATGCTTATTTCAAATTCCGTAATTGCGGAATTCATTTAAAAGGTTTCAACCGTATAGGTATTGATTTCCGCGGTAAGATCCGGAATACTCGCGCTTGCGAGAATTTTATTTTCGGTAACAAATATGTACTCAAAGTCGTTGTGCTCCTTGGCGAACTCAACGGCTTTTTCACTGCCCATAACGAACAGGGCGGTGGAAAGCGCATCACACATTGCGCCGTCTTTACCTATGACGGTAACACTCTGCAAATCACTTTCTGCCGGTGCACCTGTTGCAGGGTCGATAATGTGATGGTACTTTTTACCCTTATACTCAAAGTAGCGCTCATAGCCGCCGGAAGTAACTACCGAACGGTCGCCACCACAGCGAAATTTGCAGATAAGCGCCTTTTCCTCATTGGGGGCCTTTACGCCCACAGACCATTTTTCAGCCGCCGGGTTATTGCCCACAAGCACTATATTGCCGCCGAGTGAAAGCACTGCGGACATACCGTGCTTGTCGAGTATACGTTTCAGGTCATCGCCGAGAGCACCCTTGGCTATACCGCCGAGATTGATGCTTGACAGTTCCTCAACGGATACGGTATTGCCGTCTATCTTGATTTTATCGGAGCCGATGAGCTTAAGGGCATTTTCGCGTTCCGCCTTACCGGGTACGCCGTAGGTCGCGTCGTTGAATCCCCACATTTCTATAACCGGGTTAATGGTGATATCGAACGCACCGTCGGTAAGCTCATTTGCTTCAATGGCTTTTTTTATGATTTCCACGGTAAAGCCGTTTACTTCGACGGGTTCTTTTGAGGTATTGATTCTGACGACATCGCTCGGGTCCACGCCGTTTTCACCCTTATTCCTGACCGGATTAACGGTGAGCAGCGTATCAAGGATCTCGATTTCTTTTTTCAGTTCCTCAAAGACTTCATCCGTATTTTTATTTGAATAAACCGTAAGCGACATTACCGTATTCATTGCGGTAACGGTTTCGCTGTGCTCTTTAACATGACTCGTTGTGCAGGAGCAAAGCGAAACGAGCATCAACAATGCTGAAACGAGAGATATTATTCTTTTCATTCTTCTGCGTTCACTTCCTCAACAGTTATGCCGTTCTGTTCATGCTCGGCAAAGGTAGAAGCATAATAAACGCCGCCTTTGTTGTCGTGCCTGAAATAGTAGTAGTCGGTATCATCGGGATTAAGCGCCGCATTTATGGCGGCATCGCCCGGGTTGCCTATGGGACCTACGGGAAGACCTACGCACTCTTTGCTGTAAGTATCGTAATTATTGCGGAATGCAAGGTACTTTTCGGTATCCTCCATAGACGATGTGAGCGTGGGTTTGATGGTTTCGGTAAGGTATGTTTCCGTAGAGTCGCACTGAAGCCACGGGAATGTAGCGGATTTAGCGAGACGGTTATAAAGAATTGACGATATTACCGGCATCTGGTCACTTGTGGCGGCTTCTTTCTGCAAAATCGAAGCCATTGTGATAACATCGTCAATCGTAAGACTGCGCTCTTTGGCGATGTCGGCATACTCATCGGTCCACCTGTTTTTGAAGTTATCGAGGAATTTTCTGACAACGCTCGATGCGGTTTCACCGATATAGAATTCATAGGTATCGGGGTACAGATATCCTTCAAGTTTGCGGAAGCGCGCATCGGGATTGGAAATATTCGAAATGAAGGAATACTCGCTTGAAAAGTCAACCGTCTGCAGTGTAGTGATGAAGCTTGCGCCGCTGCAAACCTTGTTCGTTTCAAGCTTCTGGGCAATCTGGTCGATGGTAAAGCCCTCCGGGAAAGTAAGCGTAACGGTTTCGGAAAGGGTGAAATCGGCTTTCATGGTGGAAAGCATTTTTTCGATACCCATATTGGGAGTAAGGGTATAAACGCCCGTTACATACTCGCCGCCTTTATCAAGGAATTTTATAAACAGCTTGCAGAACAATTTATTGTTTATAAGGTCGTTTTTCTTCAACAGATTTATAACTTCACCGTCACTCATATTGGGCGAAGCAATAGTGATTTCAACAGCCTTATCCTCGGTCTTGATAGCAAGTACATCGTTTATGCAGCGTATTCCGTAAATGCAAAGCAGCACACTTGAAAGCGCAATTATTGCTGCAACTATTGCAATATAGCTAAGCTTCTCCTTGCGCTTTTCGGCTTTGCCGCCGCTATTCTTTTTATTTCTTGCTTCAATCGCCTTTTTCTGCTTTTCGGTAGCAGGCGGCACCGTAACCTGCAATTTGCTTTTCGGCTCGGCGCGCTGCGGCTCGGCATTTCTGCCCGGTGCAGAACGCTTTTCGGCGGTGTCGGCAATATCACGCGGTGTGTTGGAAAGGTAAACGCCGTTATGTGACGGTCCCTTTTCCTGCGAACCGCCTACATTGACCTTAAAATTTTCCACACGCTTCTGCCTTTCGCGTATAATACGGTCAAGCTCGTCCTCAGGCTTGCGGGGGCGCGCCGAATCGTCAGCCGAATTCGGCTGAGCACTATGCGCAGGAGGGCTTTTTTTAGCGCTGTCATCTTCAAAATTTTTTAACAGCTCATCGTAATCCATACTGTATCTCCTTGTATTTATTCGCCCTTTTCGGACGGCATAAAAATCCGCCCGGGCGTAATAATCATATCAACGGCTCTGTCATACCTGCCGTGGTATAGTTTTTCGCAAATATCGCAGTCGTAGCAGATACCGATTTTTTTGCCGCCGTAGCGGGAAAGAAACCTGTCGTAATACCCTTTGCCGTAACCGAGGCGGTAGCCGTATTCATCAAAAATGAATGCAGGCACAACGCACACACTGCCTTCGGTTTCGGTATATTCGGCACATTCGCATTTCGGTTCAAGCACACCGAAAGCACCGTCCTCAAGGTCATTGAATGACTCTATTATATAAAAGCCCATCTCTCCGGGTGCTTCGCCACAGCGCGGGACGGCAACTGTTTTGCCGAGCGCAAAAAGCGCTTCCATAAACGCACGCGTATCGACCTCAATGGCGGTAGAAACATAGGTAAGCACCGCCGAAGCCTCGCGCACCGCCCAGGAATTGAGCAATTTATTGCAGATTTTTTTATCGTAAGAAGCTTTTCGGGCTTTGTCCATGGCACAGCGGCGCTCTCTGCTTTCAGAGCGCATACTGTTTTTAAGCGGTCTTATATCTATTATTTTATCCATTGTATCTGACTTAAAACCTCATCGGCTTTGGCTTTGCCCACGACCGCGGCAGCTATTGCGGCACCGAACTGCCAGGCAACACCGGCACCGCGGGCAGTAATAACATTACCGTCTGTAACAACGCCTTCATCCGTAACGGCTGCTCCCTTTAAATGCTCCTCAAAGCCGGGGTAGCAGGTGGCTTTTTTGCCCTCAAGCACACCGAGCTCGCCGAGAACATAGGGGGCGGCGCATATTGCGCACACGAGTTTGCCGTTGGCATTGGCATACTTTACCGCCTCGCAGACCTTTTCGCAGGCATAGAGATTATTTGTGCCCGGCATACCGCCGGGAAGAACAACACCGGTAAGAGTATCGTCAAGCTTTATATCGGCAATATTCATATCGGTATTTACGCACACTCCGTGCTTACTCACAGCCTGCCTGCCGTTTACGGCAACGGTTTTAAACTCGACTCCGGCTCTGCCGAAAAAATCTATGGGGGCTATTGCTTCGACCGGCTCGTAACCGTCTGCAAAGAAAACATAAATCATAAGAACACCTCAATTTACGCCCAAAGTCTTTTTCACTATGGAGTAAATTTCTTCATTTATTACTTCAATCGGAAGCGGCTCGCCGTTTTCGGCACACCTGACCACCGACCAGCCGTATTTATCTGCCGCATAAAGCGCTGCTTCGCGGCATTTTATGAGGAAATCAACATTCGCCTCGTGAACATCCTTTTTGGATTCATCACCGTTGTAACGTGCAGTCATAAGCTTTTGCGAAACTTCAACGGGCATATCGAGGAAAATCACCTTGTCCGGTGCGGGAATTCCGATTTTTTCATACTCGAAATCGAAAAGCCACTCCATAAACGAATCCCACTCGCCCTGCGGGAGCTTAGTCATCTGGTAAAGGGCATTTGCGGGGGTGTAGCGGTCGGCAAAAATGAGCTTACCGCCGAGGTAATCTTCTTTCCATTTTTCCGTATAGGATGCGAAGCGGTCTGCCGCATAAAGCACGGAAGCCGCAAATGCGTTAACATCGCCTGCATTTTTGCC
>JAZUJG010000167.1:0-3419 GCA_045642645.1 Acutalibacteraceae bacterium
GCATTTCTTTGATTTGAGATTTTAAAGAATGTGTGCATCCTTATCAAAGATATTCTGAGAAATTGTGAAAATCTTACCGTTAATGGGTGAAGGGAATTTTTCGTCATATAGAATTGATTCGGGGTCGATAAGCTCTGCGACAACGTCGGGCACTTCCTTTTCAAATTCGAGAACGTCGCCGATTTTGCAGTTGAAGCCAGGATGACCGCCGATTGAAAAATACATATCGCCCTCGCCTTCGTTTTTAACCGTGTGAGTGGCTGTGAGCTTTGTGCCGTCAAGTCTGAATTCTATATCGAGAACGTATTTGTAGGGATAAACCTTGAGAGTATCCTCATTGTATTTCTGAGTGAGGATAACATAATCCTTGCCTTGCTCTTTTAATTCAAAATCTCTTTTTCTTGCGATGCCGTGGCGGAAAAGTTCGTACTCTTTGCCGTCAACGCGGTATTTGTTGTCAAGAAGAGTGCCGACAATGGGGAAGAGAATCGGTGACTGACCGTACCATATTTCGGGGAAGCTCTGCCACAGATACTCCGTGCCTGTTTCCTTTGATTTGAATGAAGTAAGCTCCGCGCCGTACTGCTTGATGCCTGCACAAGCAACGCCGTTTTCTATTGTGAATATCATAATATATACCTCCTTGATTGTTACCGTAAATTATAGCATTTTATTCAAAGAAAATCAATAAAATCTATTGATAAATTTTAATAAAAATGTTATTATATACAATATATTGGGTGAATATCCCCTTATAATATTTCGGCCGTCTTTGGATACCATAATAAAGAATTTTCAAAGGTGGTTGTTATTATGGGATACAGAAACACAATAGGTCTCGGCACAAATTTCACTGTTCAGTCAGAGCCTACTCCTGCAGGCGAAAACGAAGCTCAGCAGGATATTGTCGGCGATTCATTCAAGCAGATAATCGACTCAGGCTCAATAACTGTTGAGCGTAACGGCAGACTTGTTCACTGCCTTACGGTAATCGGTCAGATAGAGGGGCATTATTCATTACCTGCCGATACAAAAGCAACACGTTATGAACAGATTATTCCGCGTATAGTTGCTGTTGAAGAAAATGCAGATATTGACGGTCTGCTGATGATTTTAAACACCGCAGGCGGCGATATTGAAGCCGGTCTTGCGATAGCCGAGCTTGTTGCCGGTATGAAAAAACCGACCGCTTCACTTGTGCTCGGCGGCAGCCATTCCATCGGTATTCCGCTTGCCGTTTCAGCTAAACGCTCATTTATTGTACCGACTGCTTCCATGACCGTTCATCCCGTTAGAATGAACGGTGTGATTCTCGGTGTTCCGCAAACATTGCTGTATCTCAATAAAATGGAAGAGCGCGTCATTGGTTTTGTTACTCGCAATTCCGATATCAGTGCCGCACGTTTTAAAGAGCTTATGATGAATAAAGAAGAACTTATTTCCGACTTCGGTACAGTTCTCGGTGGTGTTGAAGCAGTGAATGAAGGTCTTATTGATAAAATCGGCGGTATAAGCGATGCGCTTGATGCGATTGAATCAATGTGTATTTCGGGCTTTCGCAAAAAATTCGGAGGTAATTAATTTGTTTTCATATATAAAAGCCATACTGTTTGCTTTGATTGGCGGCACTTCTGCCGTTTTACCGCTGTCTGCAACAGTTAATTTATCAATTATAAACAGATTGCTTGGCGGCAGCACCGGCGAAATCCATTACTACTTAAGTATGGTTATGTTTGGTACTGCTACGGCAATACTGCTTCTGTTTTACAGGCAGATATATGATGTTGCATTTTCGGGCTCTGAAAAGCTCGGCAGAAAAGCCGAATACGGCATACATGTGCCTATGTTTACTTTCAGGGATATTATAATCGGGTGTGCACCGCTTATTTTACTGTTTTTCCCGATAGGCAAAGGCATATTCCTTTTTAATGTTTATGCTTATATTCTCGACCAAAGGGTGGCTTTTGTCGAAGGCATTGCTTTGATAGCTGCCGGTATACTTTATTTTACAGCCATCAACAAATCCCTGAAAACCAAAAAATATAAAAAATTCAATTCTTTTTCAATGGCCGTTTCCGGTGTTGCACAGCTTGTTTGTGCGATTTTACCGGGCGCTTCGCATACGGCGGCAACGTTCTCAACCGCGGTTCTTTTCGGTCACCGAAAAAACAAGGCGGTCATTTATTCCTATTTAATAGCTTTTCCAGCATTATTTTTCGCCGGTTTTTTTCATATCATTTTAGGTACGGCTGCTGATTCGGTTGTGCCGGTTGCGGCACTGATTGTTACATATATAATTTCAGTTTTTTCCGCTGTTTTCGGCATACTTATATTTTCGGCAGCCGCGGGTGAGAAAAAGACGAGAATATTTTCGTATGTAAATATCGGCTTGGGCATTGTGAGCCTTATTTCGTTTGCAGTTCGACTTTTTATTAAATAAAGGAAGGTATCTATGGCAGCTACTAAGAAATCCACATCAAAGAAAAAATCAACTTCAAAAAAGAATAATACCGTATTTTTCGGTAATAAGCAGATCATAGCATCTGTTGCCGTGTTCGTTTCGGTGTTGTTTTTCAGCTTCGCAGTCGTAGATGCCGGCGGTGTTTGGGGAGCGCTCAGAACGTTTACTTTCGGTCTGTTCGGGTTCGGCGCTTTTGTGATTCCGCTTTTAATTGCTGCGTGCGGTGTTGTTTGTTCACTCGGTAAGGATTCAAAAAAATTCAAGCAAAAGGCGATAGAATGCGCAATAATATTTGCACTGCTATTTGGCTTTATTCATATTATCATTTGTAATTCCGAACTTACATACGGTCAGCAGATTGCCGAAGCTTACAGCGTTTTCAAAAATTATGCAGGGCAAGGACTGCACTTCGGCGTTGGTGTTTTCGGTGCCGTTTTCGGCGGCATACCGCTTTTGCTTACCGGCGGCAGCAAATTTGCGGCAGGCATAATAGGAGCAATTTTACTTTTAGCTGTTGTTTTCATTACTACAGGTACTACCATTGCCAAACTTATTATATATTTAAAGAACCCTGCTGATGCCGTAGGTGAATATGCCGAAGAAAAAATCGATGATATGAAAGAATCATACACAACCGTCGCCGAGGATGTTCGCGAAAGTAAAGCCAAAAAAGCCGAGCGCAAAGCCGAAAGGGTGGCGGAACGCGAGGCTGCGCGAAATATACGCAACGCCAATCCTCTCGATATCAAGCTTGACGAAAACGAAGCCGCACCCGATATGGGACTTGAATCTTTCCTTGCGGAGAAGGGCGAATTGAATGCCGCTGCCGAAACTCAAAACGATAATATATATCCGCCCGTTCCGCCAATTGCTGCCGAGAGAGATGTTTACCTTGACAGTTTTGAAAATTCGCCTGCTTTTGATGCACCTTCGCTTGACGAGATTTTTAAAACACCTC
>JAZUJG010000168.1:0-9024 GCA_045642645.1 Acutalibacteraceae bacterium
TGCGGCGGTATTTGAAAAGGGCTACCGCGTCGGCGACAGAATCATAAGATGCGCCACCGTTCAGGTAACTGAATAGTTAAACAAATAAACTTTTTAATATTACACGGAGGTAATAATTATGGCAAAAACAATCGGTATTGACTTAGGTACAACAAACTCCTGCGTTGCAGTAATCGAGGGCGGCGAGCCCGTAGTTATAGCAAACGTTGAGGGCAACAGAACCACCCCCTCGGTAGTCGGCTTTTCAAAGACAGGCGAAAGACTTGTCGGTCAGATCGCAAAGCGTCAGGCAATTCAGAACCCCGACAGAACCATCAGCTCCATCAAAAGACAGATGGGCACAGATTACAAGGTGAACATTGACGGCAGTTCCTACACTCCCCAGCAGATTTCGGCTATGATTCTTATGAAGCTCAAAAGCGATGCCGAAAGCTACCTCGGCGACAAGGTAACCGAAGCCGTTATCACCGTTCCCGCATACTTCACCGACTCACAGCGCCAGGCTACCAAGGATGCAGGCAAAATCGCAGGTCTTGAAGTAAAGAGAATCATCAACGAGCCCACCGCAGCCGCTCTCGCATACGGCATTGACAAAGAAAATGACCAGCGCGTTATGGTTTACGACCTCGGCGGCGACGATTTCGACCAGCGCATAATCGACTGGCTCGTTAAGGAATTCAAGAAAGAAAACGGCGTTGACCTTTCCGGCGACAAGATGGCTATGCAGCGCCTTAAAGAAGCCGCGGAAAAAGCCAAAATCGAGCTTTCCGGCGTAACCTCATCGGCAATAAATCTCCCCTTCATCACCATGACCGATGCAGGTCCCCTTCACCTTGACACCACTCTTACAAGAGCAAACTTCAATGAGCTCACCTCCGACCTTGTAGAAGCCACCATGGGCCCCGTTCGCCAGGCTATCTCCGACTCCGGTCTCAAGGTTTCCGAAATCGACAAGGTCCTTATGGTAGGCGGCTCCTCAAGAATCCCCGCAGTTCAGGATGCGGTTAAATCCTACCTCGGCAAAGAGCCCTTCAAGGGAATCAACCCCGATGAATGCGTTGCAATCGGCGCAGCTCTGCAGGCAGGCGTTCTCGGCGGCGATGTTCAGGGACTTCTGCTTCTCGACGTTACTCCCCTTTCACTCGGTATTGAAACTCTCGGCGGTGTCTGCACAAGAATAATCGAAAGAAACACCACCATCCCCACCAAAAAGAGCCAGGTATTCTCCACCGCAGCCGATAATCAGACCTCGGTTGAAATCCACGTTCTTCAGGGCGAAAGAGAATTCGCAAAGGATAACAAGACTCTCGGTATGTTCCACCTCGACGGCATCCTTCCGGCACGCCGCGGCACACCGCAGATCGAAGTTACATTCGATATTGACGCAAACGGCATCGTTCACGTAAGCGCAAAGGATCTCGGCACAGGCAAAGAGCAGTCCATTTCCATCACCGCTTCCTCCAATATGAGCAAGGACGATATCGACAAGGCTGTTAAGGAAGCCGAGCAGTTCGCAGAGGAAGACAAAAAGCGCAAAGAGGCTGTCGATGTTCGCAACGGCGCCGACCAGATGGTATTCGAGTGCGAAAAAATAATCAACGAAAACGGCGACAAGCTTGACGAAGCCGACAAGTCCGAAATCAGCGCAAAGGTAGAAGACCTCAAGAACGCTCTCAAGGGCGAGGATATTGAGCTTATCAAATCCAAGCAGGAGGAGCTTCAGAAGAAATTCTACGAAATCAGCGAAAAACTCTACAAGGCAGCAGGCGGCGCACAGGGCGGCTTTGACCCCAACGCAGGCGCAGGCTTTGACCCCAATGCAGGCGCACAGGGCGGCGCGGGCGACGGCTACACCGAAGCTCCCTTTACCGATGTTAATGACTGATAAAAATAACGCACCAAAGGCGGCTTAATGCCGTCTTTGGTACTTTGAGGTTTTTATATGGCAGACAAAAGAGATTATTATGAAGTGCTGGGCGTCGGCAAGGACGCTTCAGCCGACGATATAAAAAAAGCGTACCGTCAGCTTGCCAAAAAATACCACCCCGACCTCAATCCCGACAATAAAGAGGCGGAGGCTAAATTCAAAGAAGTAAACGAAGCGTACGAAATCCTTTCCGATACCGATAAAAAGGAAAAGTATGACCGCTTCGGCTTTGCAGGCGTTGACCCAAACTACGGCGCAGGTCAGGGCGGCGGCTTCGGCGGCTTCGGCGGTTTCGGCGGCGACGGAATGGAATTCGATCTCGGCGATTTGTTCGGCTCGTTTTTCGGAGGCTTCGGCGGAGGCGGCGCAAGGCAGAATCCCAACGCACCGCGCCGCGGCAACGATATACAGACCGTTTGCTCGCTCACCTTTGAGGAAGCGGCAAAGGGCTGCACCAAAACAGTCAATTTCCAGCGCATTGAGGTTTGCGATGAGTGTGCCGGCTCCGGTGCCGCAAAGGGCACAAGCGCACAGACCTGCCCCGAATGCAACGGCAGAGGGCAGATCAATGTTCAGCAGCGCACTCCGTTCGGTACGATTTCCACAAGCAAGCCCTGCCAGAAATGTAACGGCACGGGTAAATTCATACCCACACCCTGCCAGCGCTGCAAGGGCGCAGGCAGAATCCGCCGCACAGTTCACCAGGATATCACCATCCCCGCAGGTATTGACGAGGGGCAGATATTCAATGTGCGCGGCGAGGGCAACCGCGGCGTAAACGGCGGCCCGAGCGGCGATTTAAGGGTTGTTGTATCCGTTAAGCCCCACCCGTTCTTTGAGCGTGACGGCTACAATGTGTGGTACGATACCAAGGTCACATTTGTACAGGCGGCACTCGGCGACAAGCTCAGAGTTCCCACGCTTGACGGGCAGGTCGAATATGAGCTTCCCGCAGGTACTCAGCCCGGCGATATACTTAAACTTCGCGGCAGAGGTATCCCTGTACTTAACAGCTCGCGCCGCGGCGACCAGCTTATTCGTATTGCCGTTGATGTACCGCGAAACCTCAGCGACAAGCAGAAAGAAGCGCTATTGCAATTCAATGCGGCTATGGGCAGTAACCCCGTTCAGCCTGAGGAGAAAAAAGGCTTCTTCGGCGGCAAAAAGAAAAAATAATATCACAGCAAAACGCACAGATTTCGTTATTGAATCCGTGCGTTTTTTATGTTATATTATTCTCGCGGAGGTGAGCAAATGAATACGGATGACGAGCTTTTGAAAAAGCGCTTTCGCGAGCTTTCAAGCCGCGCAGAAAACCGCGATATTTATGTTTTCAGCGACTTCTTAAATATGTATGAGCAATCCCTGCTGCACGGCGAAATCCGCAAAAACTATGAGCTTTACGGCGGTCACGAGGATTTTGAACGCGCCGTGGCTTGCTTCAAGCCGTCGGGCGAGGCTTACTATGAGCCGCAGGTACCCGTAAAAATTCTGCGCATCGCTCCCCTTTCCGACAAATTTGCCGATGACCTCACCCACCGCGATTTTTTAGGCTCGGTGCTTGCGCTCGGCATAAAGCGCGAAACCATCGGCGATATTATCATAAGCAGCAACCGCGGCTACATTTTCTGCCTTGACAGTGTTTGCGACTACATAAAAGATAATCTCTGCAAGGTGCGCCACACAAGTGTCAGCTGCGAGATTTGCAATGAGCTTCCCGAGCAGGATGAAAAACAGCCGCAGATTAAAAATGTGAATGTGGCATCCGAAAGGCTCGATGCACTCATAGCCGCAGTTTACAACATTTCGCGCAGCAAAAGCGCGGAACTGTGCGCGGGCGAAAAGGTCTTTATAAACGGCAGGCTAACCGTAAACACCTCGGCGGTATTAAAGAACGGCGACAAGGTTTCCGTTCGCGGCACGGGCAGATTTGTGTTCAGGCAGATTACCGGCGAAACGAAAAAAGGCAGACTGCGCGCCGAGGTTGAAATTTACCGATAATCCGCAAAAATTATTTTTTGATGTAATTTTTGTGTTGCATAAAGGGTATTAGTTACAGAAAATATATTTAACGGAGGTATTATAGATATGCCGGGAGAAAAAGGATTTAATTACTACAAAAAGAACAAGTATGTTCCCAAACACATTACCGTAGATTTAGGCGGTCAGACCGCCGCAAAAGCCGGCGGCGCTCTCAGCAGCAGGCTTGTTATGGATGTTGTGGATGAAAGAGGCGAAAAAGTCAGAGGCTTTTTCACACAGAACTCAAATATCGATGCGGCAGAAGAATTCAGCAAGCAAATGAAAAATGTCCGTATTCCGCAGGGCTATGAAAGGCTTGATGCCATACGCAAAGCCGTGCAGGAGCACCCCTCCGGTATAGAAAAGCTGTCTGCTACCATAGATTTCAACTGCTCCCCCGGAACCTTCAACGCCATAGTCAACGATGCCAATGCAATTTACAGAAAACGCGGTATGATTGCATCCACATTAAAAAAGGCTTACGGCCTTCCGGACGATGTGCTCAGCGGAATCATCTCCGACGACTCCAAGGTTTACAGCTATCTTCACTCCTTATTCGTTGCGGCAGACGAAGCAGTAGGCGATACGCGAGTTCACACCAACCACCAGAAGCAAACCAAAACCACTAATATCAACCTCAGAAACAATGCAACGGCTGACTATTCCGAGCTTATACACAAGCCCAATCTCATTGCGAAGTCCACACCCATGACGGTTGTCAACGGCGACACCGTAATGCACGGCAGCTTTATGGTGAATGCCGAAGGTGTATCGCACGACAAGCTTGATGATAAAGTCAACGGCTACGGCAACAAAAAAGTCTCCCTTACGGCGAATGCCATAAAAGAGATTTCCGATTTGCAGATACTTGACTTTCTTTGCGCCAATGTTGACCGCCATCATCAAAATATGTTCTACAAGTTAGACACCTCTGACCCGAACGAAGTGAAAATAACCGGCGTGCAGGGCATTGACAACGATGCAAGCTTCGGCAAATTTGACGGCAAAAGCATAAATAACCAATCCGTTTACAACAGAATGTCTTTAATAGATGATATTAAATACATCGACGAAAGTACGGCAAAGGAAATTATGAACCTCTCAAAAGAGGCTCTCGGAAACAAAATACGCCTTGCGGGGCTCTCGTACGCTGAGGTCGAAGCAGCGGAAAACCGACTGACTCTTTTGCAGGAAAAAATCAAATCGGGCAAAGGCATTACAATAATGAAATCCGAGTCTGATTGGCAAAAACTCGCAAGCGGCGACGGTGTCAAGCAAGAACTTGAGGTGTACAAAGGATTTTATGACAATAACATTTTCAAAATCGTAAACGATGTTGTGTCGACCCACAATCTGACGGTTCAGCCGCATCTGAATCAGCAGAATGCACCTGCGAATACGCAGAATGATGTAAACATAAAGGGCGATGTTCCCCTTGTAAAAGCCATATCCGTAAAAGATAATTACAGCCTCGGCGACCATATAGATGCACTTGAGCATATACGCTCGGTTGTTAAATTCGAGCACGAAGACTCCTATGTTATGATGGATGAAAATTATGCAGCTTTTGACAAAAAGCTTCAAAATGTCATCAATACAATGAACGGCATCAACAACGAAAGTGCCGAGTCCCGTATGCTAACCGACAACCAGAAGAACTACCTTGCCGAATCACTTTCGGAAATCGCCAATGAAGCCGATGCGTATGTGAGAGCACTGCCGAAGGAGTCGGCAGACCACACACTTAAACTCTGCGGCAATGCCGCCAAGAGCATTAAAGCGTACTGCGACTTTGCCGTTAAAGCCATAAGGGAAGATTCGCTCGAAGCCGACAGAAACGAATCGAGCAGAGCATACAACGAAATTCGCAGGTCATATAACATCCCGGTTACCGAGCACACATTCGAGAGCCTTGCCGGGCGTGTCAAGGGCATTTCCGGGCGTTCCACACAGTTCTACAAGGATATGATGACGGCGCTCGCGGCAAAAGGCGACCTTTCAAAAGGCAGAAATGAAAAACAGCGTCAGAAAATGTGCGACGACCTCATTAAAGCGGCGCAGGGCTACCTTGACCACAAAGTTCCCGCAGGTGTCAAAGTCAAACTCAACACCAAGGAAAAAGCCAGGGTGCAGTTCGCAAGGGACCTGATAGATTACGCTAAGGCAAACAAAGAAGCCTCTATCGGCAAAGAAAGAGAAAAGACGGATTACCTTGAAATATCAAGTTTCCAGATGAAATGCCACGCTCTTGCAGAGCAGTACAAAAACGCAAACGGTGCCGATGCGTTTGACGCCGCGGAACAAATACGCAATTTCAAGGATGAATTCGTAAAAGGCTTCAAAAACATAATTGAGGTTTCGGACCGCTACGGTGCAAAGCACGATATGCAGGCAGCCTGCGGCACAATACTCAAAAGCGGAGTTGCCGAGTTTATGGCGGCTTTTGACGAATGCTACGATGATGATATGGTTATAAAAGGTGAAAATATCTACCACCGTCTCGACCTTGACCCGAAATATGCCGACAAGGTGCGCAGTATAGGCGAACTCGGTGACGCGGTTGTTGCCAAATACAATAAAGAGCACCCGAAGGTGCAGGAACAGCAGCCGCAAAAAACCGCCGTCAACGAAAAGAAAAAGGACGACGTTGCCGCCGTATCGGGTAAAATTTAACAATACGATTTTTGAAAAAGCCGTTTCGCCGAAAACGGCTTTTTCTTTTTCACCGCAAAAAACATATTGCAAATACCTCTCGGTTATGTTAAAGTAAATATGCTAAACAAAAATTCAAAATGATAATAGTAGCGCAACATCATTTTTACCTCGGTAAAAATGCTACTCCTCTTTTATGATGACGCTACTGTTGTTCATGAATTTTTGTTTAGCAGCAAATGGAGTATGCGTTTTTCTGCGCAGCTCTGCTGCGCATTTTTTATTTTGGGGTAAAAGCTATGAATATTTACAAAAAAATGTACCTTTCGCTTTTTAACGATGTCAGCGATGTTATAGAATTATTCAAGGGCAACGAAAATGTATGCCGACCGCTGATAAACGCCCAGCTCAAAACAGAGGAAATGTATATTTCATGCGAATCGGCAGACAGCGAAAGCGATGAATAAAACGGTTTTGGAAAGGTGAAATGCTTTTCCAAAACCGTTTTTATGTTGTTACTCTTTATTTTTCTTCCGTTTTCAGCTTCTTCATAATTCTGCGCATTGCGATTACCGTTGCCGGTATCAGCAATACATCCGCCGCAGTCCACGCCGCCGGATTTACAAAGCAAGCCGCATCAAAGCCCAGACGATTGACAAAGCCGAAGCCGCCTATGCTTCTCGCCGCAAGCTCGAATATGCCTGCCGACATGGCGGTAATGCTGTAACCGAGCCCCTGCAGACTGTTGCGCAGTACGAATATAAGCGAAAGTATGGGGTAAAACCAGCTGCACACATCAAGGAACTGCTGCGCAAGCCCGAGCACCGTCGTTTCCTCGCCGCTGACAAACAGCATAGAGATATACTTACCGAAATACCTTGTTATGAATACCGCCGCGACCGCATAAATCATAGAAAGCAGTATCGCCTGCCAAATACCTTTTTTAATTCGCTCGGGCTTTCTCGCGCCGAGATTCTGACCGCAGTAGGTCGCCATGGTAATACCTATGGTTTCCGACGGCAGCACGATTATGAGCTGCGTTTTGTTGCCGATGGTCATACCCGCTATAACATCGGAGCCGAGCGGATTCACACAGCTTGAAAGCAGTACCGAGCCGAGCCCCGTGATTGAAAACTGCAGCGCCATAGGCAGACCGTTTTTAAGCAGAAAGCTTATGCACGAAAAATCCACGCCCATTGTCTCTTTGGTGGGTGTAAGCACGGGAAAATGCTTTTTTACAAGCACAAAACACAGAACGCCCGAAACCGCCTGCGCCGCAACCGTTGCGACTGCTGCGCCCATTACGCCCATTTTGAAAACTATTACGAACAGTAAATCGAGCCCTATATTCAGGAACGATGAAAAAATAAGGAAATACAGCGGTGTTCTACTGTCGCCGAGCGCCCTCACAAGACCTGCAAGCAGATTGTAAAGCACGGTTGCGGAAATCCCCGCAAATATCACAACAATATAGCTGTACGCTTCTTTATAAATATCGTCGGGAATATTCAGTATTTTTAAAAGAATATTAGTACACGAAACGGCGGCGACCGTCAGCACCACAGCCAGCGAAACCGATGTGTATATGATATTGGCAACATACTTTTTCAGCCGTTGCTCATCGTGTGCGCCGAACGCCTGCGCCACGGGTATTGCAAGCCCCGAGCACAAGCCGATTATTGAGCCGATTACAAGAAAGTTAAGTGAGCCTACCGCTCCGACCGCCGAAAGCGCCGTTGTACCGACGAACCGCCCGACTATCACCATATCTGCCATATTGTAAAACTGTTGGAACAAGTTGCCGAGCATAAGCGGCAGGCAGAATTTCACGATGTTTTTCATCGGACTTCCGACAGTCATATCCTTTGTCATGTATCAAAACCTCTTTGGGAAAAACCTGAATTATACGTTTTCGGATTCGTTTATCATTTTATACGCCATATCCGGCACATCGGACATAATGCAGTCTGCACCTATACTGCTAAGGCGCGCAACCTCCTCGGCTTCGTTTATTGTCCAATACTGCACGGCAATATTGTGACGGTGTGCGTAGTTTATGATTCTTTCCGTCCCAAGACGAATTACCTTGTACTGATTTGCCGGAATCTGCAAAGCATCGAATTTATAGAAATCGTCACCGAGGTCAATATTGAGAGTAGCCGCAAAGTAGAAAAGCACCACCTCTTTTATGCCCGAGGAGCGAAGCATATCGGGGTGATTTTTGTCAACATATTCGGTAACATCACCGTTAAAGGTGCCGAATACGGTCTTTTCAACAAGGTCTCTTTCCTTGAGTATTCTGTAAAGCTCATCCGCCGCCTTGAAGCCGTTTTCGCCGGCATCCTTTATTTCGATTATGTATCTGAAATCGCCGTTGGACTGCAGGTAATCGAGCACGTCCTCAAGCAGAAGCGGATGCAGAT
>JAZUJG010000169.1:0-4877 GCA_045642645.1 Acutalibacteraceae bacterium
GTACCTTATTACCCTCGCGCTTACCCTTATGACGAATTATTATATGGGGTATATGGTCTGCATATTCTCGGTAATCTACTACCTTTACACCTTCCTTTGCACATACAGCATCACCGACACGATTTTCGGCAGACTCAAAAAACGCGAAAAGGGCTTTAAAAAGACTGTTAAATGGGCAGTTGACAATGCTCTGAACAACCTTTTCATAAACCGCGGTCTGCGCTTTGCATTGAGTTCATTATGCGCCGGGCTGCTTGTGGCATTCTGCCTGCTGCCCGTTTACTATAACCTTATGAACTGCTCGGCAACCTCGGGCACATTTCCTGCGGAATTCAAGACTTATTTCTCAATTTTCGATTTCCTTGCAAATCACCTTGCATACCTTAACCCCACCATAAGAAGCAGCGGCACCGATGTACTGCCGAATGTTTACTGCGGTATGCTGCCGCTCATTCTTGTGCCGCTCTATATATTCTCAAACAAAGTTCAGGCAAAGGAAAAGGTGCTGAGCGTTGCCGTACTCGGCATTATGTTTATGAGCTTTTACACAAACTACCTCAACTACATCTGGCACGGATTCCATTTCCCGAACGATTTACCGTACAGATTTTCGTTTATGTATTCGTTCCTGCTGCTTGTACTTGCATTCAAGGCTCTTACACTCATCAAGGAATACACCGTAAGGCAGATAATCGCCGCAGGTGCAGGCGTCGCGGGCTTTATAGTGCTTGTGCAGGAAATCGGCTCCAAGAATTTCGACGAAACAGGTGTGTGGATAAGCATAGCCTTTGCGGGCATTTACTGCCTTGCACTCGGTATGCTCACAAACAAGCGCTACCCTGCCGCCGCTGCCGCCGCACTTATACTCTGCTCGGTTTGCGCGGAATACACGGTTTCCAATACCAATAATTACAGTATGGATCAGAAAAAAGCCGACTATGTGAGCGACTATGACAATTTCGTCAAAATAAAGGATGAGCTTGACGAATATGCGGGAAACGACGATTACCGTATGGAGCTCACCAATTTAAGAGCGCGTATGGACCCGTGCTGGTACTACTACAACGGTGTTTCGACCTTCTCATCAATGGCGTATGAAAAGGTCGCAAATATGCACTCGCACCTCGGACTTTTCAGCAACTATATAAACAGCTACACCTACAACCGCCAGACCCCCGTTTACAATGCGTTTTTCGCACTTGATTATATTGTGGACAATGCCGCTGTACCGAAAGCCGAAATGAACCAAGCAATTTATAAAAAGCTGTTCACAGAGGGCAAATTCACCGCTTATGAAAATCTGTATTCGCTGCCGATAGCCTTCGGTGTAAATGAAGAAATGCGCGACTGGTCGCACGACGGCGACAATCCCTTTGAGGTGCAGAGCGGTATGTTTGAGGCTGCTACGGGCATAAACGATGTTTATAACGATATGGAACTTGATATAGTCACAGGCAACGGCGCAGAAAGCAAGTATGAAGCTTACGGCGATTCCGGCTGCTACCCGTTCAGCGTTACAAATTCGGCGAGCAGTGCACTCACATTCAGATACACCGTCAAGGAAGCCGGTAACGGCTACCTCTATTTCAAGACCGGCGGCAACAATGTTAAAAATCTCACCGTAACACTTCCCGACGGCACAGTGCTTTCACAGAATACCGACGGCAGAGCCTTTGTGCTTGACCTCGGTATGCTCAACAAGGGCGGCGAGGTTTCTGTGTACGCCCCCATTACAGAGGGAAGCTCCGGCTTTATGTACTGCTACCCCGTTACCCTTAACACCGAAGAATTCGAAAAAGGCTATGCCATGCTCAAAAAGAATTCCATGAATGTGCTGCAGTTTGATGATACTTACATCAAAGGCGAGGTACTTTTTGAAAAGAACGGCGTGCTGTTCACATCAATAAACTACGATTCGGGTTGGACTGTATATGTCGACGGCGAAAAAATCAACAGTGCCGATGTTCTTAAAATCGGAAACGCCCTGCTCGGCATAAATATAGCCGCAGGCAAGCACACCGTAGAATTCAAATATATGCCCGAGGGTCTTATAATGGGTGCTATGATTTCGGTTTCGACACTTATAATGCTGCTGCTTGCGCTCGTGGTCATAAAATCGCGTATGTTCGTTTTTGAACCCGAGCTTTATGTGGAGGAAGTAACGGAAAACGAAGAATTCGCAGAAGAAATCAATCTTGAAGATGCCGTTCAGGATATAGAATTTACGGAAGAAAAAATCGAAATAAAAACAGACTCACAGGAAAGCGAGCCTGATACACAGGAATAATTCGCGGGAGAATTTATATGTTTTCAAACATTAAAAGCGTGGGGCTTCTCGGTCTTGATTCATATATGATAGATGTGGAAGCCAATGTTACCTCGGGAAAATTCAATATTGAAATTGTCGGTCTTCCGGATACCGCAGTTTCCGAAGCGCGCGAGCGCATAGTTGCCGCCATGAGCAACTCGGGGCTTGAAATATACTATTCAGACAAGTATATTTTCAACCTTGCACCTGCCGATGTAAAAAAAGAAGGCTCGGTTTACGACTTACCGATGGCGGTTGCCGCACTTTCAGCCACGCGCCAGCTGCACGGTGATTACAAAAATGCCGCTTTCGTGGGCGAGTTGTCGCTTTCGGGTGCAGTAAAAGGTGTTAAAGGCGTGCTGCCCATGGTAATTGCCGCAAAGGAACACGGATTAAAAGAGATTTATGTTCCCGCCGAAAACGCCGATGAAGCAAGAATAATCGAAGGCATAAAGGTTTACGGCGTAAGCACGCTCGAGCAGCTTGTTAAGCATATAAACGATGAAGAAAAGCTCAAGCCCGTCGAGGTTCAGCCGTTCACCGCATTCGATATACCGCAGTATATGCCAGATTTTAAAGAAGTCAAAGGTCAGTATGAGGTCAAGCGCGCACTTGAGGTGGCGGCGGCAGGCGGTCACAATGTAATGATGATAGGCCCGCCCGGCTCGGGCAAAAGTATGCTCGCCAAGCGCATACCCACAATACTGCCGGATATGACGGTTGACGAGGCACTTGAAACCACTAAAATATATTCACTTTCGGGGCATCTTTCGAAAGAAAATCCGCTTGTAAATTACCGTCCGTTCAGAGCGCCGCACCACTCGGTTTCCGCTCCCGGACTTTCCGGCGGCGGCACGATACCCAAGCCCGGCGAACTTTCGCTCGCGCACAACGGCGTGCTGTTTCTTGATGAGCTGCCCGAATTCAGCAGAAGCACGCTTGAGGTTTTGCGCCAGCCGATAGAAAACGGCACTATCACCATTTCGCGCGCAGCGTGTGCGCTTACATACCCGTGCTCGGTTATGCTTATATGCGCTATGAATCCATGCCCGTGCGGTTATTTCGGTCACCCGACACGCCGCTGTACCTGCCCGCCCGGTGCACCTGCAAAGTATCTTTCCAAGGTTTCGGGTCCCCTGCTTGACAGAATAGATATTCATATAGAAGTGCCGCCCGTTGACTACTCTATGCTTGCAGACACCGAAGAAAGCGAAACATCGGCGGAAATTCGTGCAAGGGTTAATGCGGCGCGCAGAATTCAGCTTGAACGCTTTAAGGGCACTTCCACCACCTGCAATGCGAAAATGACACCGGCGCAGACACGAAAATACTGCGCACTTTCGGAAAAGGCGGCAAAAACTCTTGAGGTATCATTTGAGAGGCTCGGACTTTCCGCGAGGGCGTATGACAAAATTCTGAAGGTCGCGCGTACCGTTGCAGACCTTGACGGCTCGGAAAATATTGAAAACAAGCACATACTTGAAGCGATACAGTACCGCAGCCTCGACCGCAAATTCTGGAAAGAAAGCTGAAAAAAGCGCAGAACGAAAAAAATACGGAGCAGTAAAAACTTCGGTTTTTACTGCTCTGCTTTTGTTTTACTGTAATGCATTAAAATATATTGCTCCGTTTTCGGGTTTAAGGTAACGAAGAATGAAACCGTCCTGCGAAAGGGCTACAAATTCGTTTGTAATTTCTATATAGTAGTAGGTTTCGCCTGTCTGCTCAGATTCCTTCACTTGCGCCGATTTATTATTCACAACATTGCTTGCGGCTTTCTCATAAGCTTCAAATTCATCGAAATCCATATCAAGCCCGTATTTGAAAAAGCAATTTTCAAGTGCAGTTTCGTTTATAAATGTATGCACCTTATTTTTTTGACTGTTGAGTGCCGTACAACCTATGCCGATACCGACAACCACTATAACGGCAAGCACTATCAGGACATTACGCGGCGATATGCGGTGGTAAACCTTGGCTTCGGTTTTGACCTGCGAAATATCGAAGGAGGTATCGTCGCCGCCGTGGGGGGAGTTATATTCTATGGAGCTGCTCTTTTTAGGTGCCTTTTTGACCTCGCCGCGGCACTCTGCGCAGCGCTTGGGGAGCGGCATATCTCGCGTAACATAGTAAGATACTTCGGAATTGGACAATTCAAACTCTTTACCGCACTGCGAACAGGTGAGTTTCAAAGTAATCACAATCCTTTCCCGAAAAAGTTACTGTAAATAATATTATATTACTATTGTAACATTTAGTCAAGGATTTTATTTACAAACTTGAATTTTAGTCTATTTTGCCGTTTTTTTTAAAATCTTCTGCCACGGGAGCTGCGAAATAATAATAGCCGCAAATACGAGGCAACAGCCGAATATTTCATTTCGTGTAAGCCTTTCACCGAACACCGCGCCGCCAAGTGCCGCAAAGACGGATTCAAGACTCATAAGCAATGTCGCCATGGTGGGACTCAAATCGCGCTGCGAAAGAATCTGCAGCGTAAACGCTACACCGGATGAAAGTACGCCTGCGTAGAACACGGGGAACCAATTATCAAGAATTATTCTGATAT